>JARFRD010000079.1 GCA_029287435.1 Gammaproteobacteria bacterium | reverse complement strand
CAGGATGATCCCGAAGTTGAGTTGAGCCACATGTAGGACGATAACGCGGCGATGCAGCTGGTGAAATGGCCCAAGCAGTTCGATGTCATGGTGACCAAGAATATGTTCGGTGACATTTTGTCTGACGCGGCAGCGATGTTAACCGGCTCGATCGGTATGTTGCCTTCAGCTTCGCTGGATATAAACAGCAAGGGTATGTATGAGCCGATCCACGGTTCGGCTCCGGACATCGCCGGCAAGGGTGTGGCCAATCCGCTGGCAACAATCCTGTCTGTCGCCATGATGTTGCGCTACACGCTGGACCTTGCCGACCAGGCCAGCATGATTGAGGACGCTGTGAGCAAGGTGCTCGACAAGGGATTACGCACACCGGATATCATGGCCGAAGGCTGCAGGGAAGTAGGTACTGTAGAAATGGGTGACGCGGTTCTGGCTGAACTGTCTGCCTGATTATTTGAAGAAAGACATTATTATGAGCAAAACATTTGACGTAGCTGTCGTTGGCGCAACCGGTGCCGTCGGCGAAACCATGCTGGAAATACTGGCACAACGTAATTTCCCGGTTGGCGAAGTTTATGCACTGGCGAGCAGTCGTTCAGCGGGCAAGAAGGTCCCGTTTGGTGACAAGATGCTGACGGTGCAGGACCTGTCTGAGTTTGATTTCTCCAGGGCGCAGATTGGTTTGTTTTCTGCAGGCGCTTCCATCTCGAAAGAATATGCACCAAAAGCAGCGGCTGCAGGTTGTGTCGTTGTCGACAATACATCACAGTTTCGTTATGACGACGAGATTCCGCTGGTTGTGCCTGAAGTTAATCCGCATGCCATAGCGGCTTATAAAGACCACGGCATTATCGCCAATCCAAATTGCTCAACAATCCAGATGCTGGTTGCATTAAAGCCGATCAAGGATGCGGTTGGTATCAGCCGTATTAATGTGGCGACCTACCAGGCTGTTTCCGGTACCGGTAAAGAGGCGATTGAAGAACTCGCTGGCCAGACCGCCAGTCTGCTCAATGGTAGACCGATTGAAACCGAGGTGTACCCGAAACAGATTGCATTTAATGTATTACCACATATCGATGTGTTCCAGGACAACGGCTACACCAAGGAAGAAATGAAAATGGTCTGGGAGACACGCAAGATATTTGAGGATGATGTCATCATGGTGAATCCGACGGCAGTGCGTGTGCCCGTTTTTTATGGCCACTCGGAAGCCGTTCATATTGAAACCAACGAAAAGATTACGGCTGAAAAAGCACGCGAGCTGCTTTCAAAAGCCGATGGCGTTGTCGTGCTCGACGAGCGCAACGATGGCGGCTACCCGACTGCGGTCACGGAAGGCGCCAACAATGATCCGGTTTATGTGGGTCGAATCCGTGAGGATATTTCGCACGAAAAAGGGCTGGATATGTGGGTGGTTGCCGACAACGTGAGGAAAGGTGCGGCATTAAATAGCATACAAATTGCAGAGATTTTGATAAAAGAGTATTTATAACCTATATTTAGATATACATACTCGCGTATATTATTAAGGAATTCCCGCCGAGTCGGGGATTTTGTACTAAAAAAATAAAAACAGGGGACGCAAACAGGACTCAAGATCCTGTCACGTCAGTATTGAGAGGGGAAACCAGTGCGTAAATTAATCTTTGCTTTCGCGTTCACCGCGATGATGCTGCCTGATTACGGATACACCCTGGGCTTGGGTGAAATTGATGTGTACTCATCGCTCAACCAGGAGCTTAATGCCGAGATCGAGCTGCTTTCTGCCGTACCGGAAGAAACTGAGGCTCTGATTGTCAAGCTCGCATCACGCGATGAATTCAGCCGTGCTGGACTTGATCGTCCTTACATGCTGAACAGCCTGAATTTCAGCACCGTCGCTCGCGATGGTAAGGCTTTTATCAAAATCACTTCAAGCAAGCCGATTCGCGAACCTTTCCTGAATTTCCTGATTGATGTGGACTGGCCCAAGGGTCATATGATGCGTGAGTACACGATCCTGCTGGACCCGCCGGTCTTCCTCGGGGAAGAAGCCGCACCGGCAAGACCAGCTGCGCAGGAATCTTTACGTCCTGGTGCTAGCATGTCAGCACCGGTCACAGCACCGGTGCCTGAACCACAAAGCAGGGCCAGTTTCCGGCCAGCGATGAGTGCCCAGGCAACGACTACACAACAACCACAGGCGCAGCCGCAACCGGTACAGCAAACTACAACGAGTTTAGCGCCGGTGCCAGTAGCTAGCCGAACAGCCTGGCAGCCGCCCGGCGGTTACCGAATACAACAGGGCGACACGCTCTGGAGCCTCGCAGACTCGATGAGGCCAGACCAGTCGGTTTCAATAGAACAAATGATGCTCGCTATTCTCCGGACTAATCCGGAGTCTTTCATTAATGAGAACGTAAATGGTCTCAAGCGTGGCTATATCCTGCGTATTCCTGAGCGTGATGAAATCGTTTCAATGGACCCTGCTGAAGCCGTTGCCATAGTGCGCCAGCAAAATGCACTCTGGCGTGAATATCAGCAGGCAGTAACCGGTGGTGAGCCTGCTTCAGCCATCGATACCGTGGGTGATGACCGCGGCGAAGCAACAGATGACCGCGATCATGCATACCTGGAGATCGTTGCTGCCGGTAGCGGTACTTCAGCTGCGGGTATGAAAGATCCTTCAACCATGACGGAAAGTGAACTGCGCGCTGAACTTGCGCTTGCACGTGAGTCACTGGAATCCAAGAACGTTGAAAATGAAGCCTTGACAGAACGCGTCAGCAAACTGGAAGGCGAACTGGATAATATGCAGTCATTGTTGACATTGCAGGATACAGACCTGGCTGACATGCAGAAAGCGGCAACACCGACAGAAGCCGAGGCGATGCCCGCTGAGGAAGCTGTGGGTGAAGAAGTCACTGTCAGCGAAGAAATTGTTGTCGAAGAGACGGTAACCGATGAAGGCGTTACAGAAGAAATTACTGTTACTGAAGAGGTTGTTGTTGAAGAAGGGGTGAGCGAGGAAGCCGCTGAGGAGACGCAGGTCTTCGTCGATGAGCAGCCTGCTGAAGCTACTGAGGAAGCACCAGCACAGCCGACAACCTCTGCAGAGGATTTTGAAGTTTCTCCAACAACACAGCCTGCATTCATGCAGGAGCAGCGTGGGCCACTTGCCGCACTGATGAACAACCCGGTTATTCTCGCAGCTGCAGGTGGCGGCCTGCTGCTGATATTACTGCTGCTCGCTCTGATCATGAAGCGTCGCAAGGCCTCGACCGAAGCAGAGCCTGCTGTGGTAAGCAACCTTGAAGAAGTAGCTGACATAGTCGAGGAACGTGACCTCGAACGCCAGGTCAGCGATGAAGAAGTTAAAGAACAAATGGCAGCAGCGGCTGCCGAAGCGGAAGCTGAAGAGGCAACCGAAGAAAAACTGGAAACTGAATCCACAGCTGAGCTGCCCGCCGAGGAAGAAACAGAAGAAACCGCTATTGCCCAGGCCGGAGAGCTGGCCGAAGAGCAGGCTGAAACAAAAGAGGCACGTGACGATGTGATTGCCGAGGCTGATGTTTACCTGGCATATGGCATTTATCAGCAGGCCGAAGACCTGTTGCAGAACGCTATCAAGGAAAATCCGGACAACGATACTTATCGTTTAAAACTCGCCGAGACATACTACGCCAGCAAGAATGCAGATGCCTTTGCCAGCCTGGCGACTGAAATGCACCAACGTGGTGGCGCAGATACACCCGCCTGGAGCCGGATGGCGGCCATAGGTAAAGAGCTCTGCCCGGAACATGATCTGTTCAAGGGTGCGGCGGCTGAAATGGTCGACAACCTGGAAATGGATGACCTTGTTTCACAATCACCTGAGCCTATGGATATTGAACTCGGCAGTGAAGGCGAGGAACAGGTGGCGGAACTGGACCTGGGCCTGGATGAAGTCATTGATGAAGAAGCCCAGGCCGCGGGTCTTGATGACGCTGGCGGCGTCGAGTTTGACCTCGAAGAGGCTGAAGCCGTTGAGTCACCCGAAGAAGTCGAAGAAGAATTCTCCCTCGATATCGAAGCATCTGAGCTGGATATTGAAGAAGAGCCGGAATCTGTGGTTGCTGGCGGTGACGTGGATTTTGATCTTGATCTGACCGACGAGACCGAAAACCTGCTGGCTACTGAATCTGAAGAGGCCGAAGAAGGGCTGTCACTGGATGACGTTGATGCTGGCAGCCTCGACCTGGATGCCGGTGAAGCAGCAGTTGAAGAAGAAACCGAAATCTCCACGGATGAACTCGAGATGGACGAGGATACAACCGCGGTCATGGATCTTGAAGAGGAAAGCGCTGAAGAGGTAATGGATGCAACAGCGATTCTGGATCAGCCGGTATCACTTGAGGAACCAGTCGCCGAAGAGCCAGCCATTGAAGAGCCGGTGCTGGAAGAACCTGCTGTTGAAGAACCCGTAATTGAAGAACCAGTCGCAGAAGTGCCGGCAGCGGGTGGAATGGGTGATCTGGATGAAGGCCTGGACCTGTCTGACCTTGATGATGTCGATGAAGTCAGCACCAAGCTTGACCTTGCCCGTGCTTACCTGGATATGGGCGACGCTGATGGTACCCGTAGCATTCTGGATGAAGTTCTTACTGAAGGTAATGATGAACAGAAACAGGAAGCACAGGAGTTGCTCAGTCAGCTTGGCTAGTTGCTGTTACTGTAACACTACTGAGAAACATCACGGCATCAGGGAAACCTGGTGCCGTTCTCGTTTATGAGCAAACAGGAATCGGGGAACACCCCTCGCATAGCGCTTGGCATCGAATACGATGGCAGCCGTTTCTGTGGCTGGCAGATGCAGTCACACGGCACTCGTACCGTGCAACAGGAGATTGAAAAAGCATTATCTATCGTCGCCGACAGCCCTGTTCAGGTCATATGTGCCGGGCGCACGGATACCGGCGTGCACGCGACCGGGCAGGTAGTGCATTTTGATACCCGTGCAGAACGACTCGACAAGGCATGGTTAATGGGCGCCAATGCACATTTACCCGACGATGTCTGCATACACTGGGTGAGACAGGTTGATTCGACATTCAGTGCGCGTTTCAGCGCGACCATGCGGCGATACCGATACGTGATACAGCACCGCAAAGCCAGGCCGGCATTACTGGCGGGACGTGCCAGCTGGATACATGGTCCGCTGGATACCGAAGCGATGCACAGAGCGGCTCAGTCACTACTGGGAGAGAATGATTTTTCCTCGTTCCGCTCATCGGCCTGCCAGGCCGAACATGCGATGCGTTTCATCGAATCCATCAGCGTGAACCAGGAAGGGCATTTTGTCTACATCGATATCAGCGCCAATGCATTCCTGCACCATATGGTCAGAAACATCGTCGGTTCACTGTTGAAAGTGGGGCAGCATGAAAAGCCGGTATCCTGGATTGCAGAAGTGCTTGCGCTCAAGGATCGCACCCGGGCTGGCCCCACGGCCCCTGCAGAAGGTCTGTACCTGGTTGCGGTACAATACCCCGATAAGTTTGATCTACCTGAGTCGGGCATGTTGCCTCGCTTTGGTGCTTAATCTGACTGGGAAACCCATTGAAACAGCGCACACGTGTTAAAATTTGCGGAATTACCCGGGTGGAAGATGCTGTAACGGCTGCAACCCTCGGAACCGATGCAATTGGACTGGTTTTTTACCCCAAAAGCCCTCGCTATGTCGAAATTGAGCAGGCTGCGGAGATTTGTGCCCGGATCCCGGCATTTGTCACCACGGTGGCCTTGTTCATGGATGCGAATGAGCAGCAAGTGAGCGACGTCCTGCAGCGGGTGCCGATTGATCTGCTGCAGTTTCATGGCACTGAAACGCCGGATTATTGCAATCGCTTCAACAGGCCATATATCAAAGCCTTAGGCATGGCCGGTGAGGCACGCGCGGACATCATCAGCAAAGCAGGGCGCTTCACAGAATCCCGAGGCATCCTGCTGGACAGTCACGCACCGGGCGCGGCTGGAGGAACCGGTGAGGCTTATGACTGGAACTCAATGCCTGAAGGTTTTGACAAGCCGGTGATTCTTGCCGGTGGTCTGGGTGTTGATAATGTCGCCGAGGCGATAACAAAGGTACATCCCTGGGCTGTCGATGTCAGCAGCGGGGTTGAGGCCGACAAAGGAATTAAAAGTGCTGATTTGATGTCAGAGTTTATTAACGAGGTTAATAATGCCAACCGATAAAACACAGCAGGCGATAGATTACGCAGCCATGCCCGATGACCGTGGTCATTTCGGCATTTATGGCGGTCGCTTTGTATCCGAAACCCTGATGCAGGCACTGGATGAGTTACGCGATGCCTACGAAAAGTTCAGCAAAGACAAGGAATTCCAGGCACAGTTTGATGCTGACCTTGCCTATTATGTCGGTCGTCCGAGCCCGCTTTATCATGCAGAGCGTTTAAGTAACGAGGTGGGCGGTGCACAGATCTTTCTCAAACGTGAAGACCTGAATCACACCGGTGCCCACAAGATTAACAACACCATCGGCCAGGCTTTGCTCGCCAGGGCCATGGGCAAGAATCGTGTGATCGCCGAAACTGGTGCTGGCCAGCATGGTGTTGCTTCGGCAACGGTAGCAGCACGCTTCGGCATGGAGTGCGTGGTGTACATGGGTGCCGAGGATATCGTGCGCCAGGCACCTAACGTGTACCGCATGAAGCTGCTCGGTGCCGAGGTGGTACCGGTAACCTCAGGGTCTAAAACGCTCAAGGACGCGCTTAATGAAGCCATGCGTGACTGGGTGACCAATGTCGACAACACCTTCTATATCATCGGCACCGTCGCCGGTCCACATCCTTACCCGCAGATGGTGCGTGACTTCCAGTCAGTTATCGGACGTGAAGCGCGTACCCAGATACTGGAGATGACAGGCAAGCTGCCGGATGCGCTGGTTGCCTGTGTTGGTGGCGGTTCCAATGCGATTGGTCTGTTTCACCCGTTCCTCGAAGATGAGTCTGTCGAAATTTACGGCGTCGAAGCGGCCGGTGACGGCATCGAAACCGGGCACCACGCTGCGCCACTGTGTGCCGGTGAACCGGGTGTACTGCACGGAAACCGTACCTACCTGATGGAAGACAGGGCAGGACAGATTATTGAAACCCATTCGGTGTCTGCCGGACTGGATTACCCGGGTGTGGGTCCCGAGCATGCCTGGCTCAAGGATATTGGCCGGGTGAACTATACGGCGATTACCGACAAAGAAGCGCTGGCAGCATTTCATCAGCTGACCCGCGTCGAAGGTATCATTCCGGCGCTCGAATCAAGCCACGCGATGGCCTATGGCGTCAAGCTGGCGGCCACCATGAGCCCTGAGCAGAGCCTCATCATCAATCTTTCAGGCCGTGGGGACAAGGACATCAACACTATCGCCAAAATCGAGGGTATCGAGCTGTGAGTCGCTTACAGAGCTGTTTTGAGCAATTAAAGGCGGAACAACGTAAGGCGCTGATCCCATATGTAATGACCGGTGATCCACATCCGGATGTGACCGTGCCGCTGATGCATGCCATGGTAAAGGCCGGTGCCAATATTATTGAGCTGGGTGCACCGTTTTCGGATCCGATGGCCGATGGCCCGGTGATCCAGGCAGCCGCTGAGCGCGCACTCGAATTCGATATCAGTCTCGACGATGTATTCAACAACGTGGCTGACTTTCGCAAGCTTGATGACGTTACCCCCATTATCATGATGGGTTACCTGAACCTGATCGAGGTTGCGGGCTACGATAATTTCGCAGCGCGTGCTGCAGCAGCCGGCGTAGACGGCGTTATCACGGTCGATATGCCGCCGGAAGAGGCAGATGACTACATATCTGCGCTGAAATCACACGGTCTTGCCCCGGTATTCCTGATTGCACCCACGACCACCAGCGAACGCATTGGCAAAATCGGCAATGTGGCCGATGGCTTTGTGTATTATGTGTCTTTAAAAGGCGTTACCGGCGCAGCCAATCTGGATGTAGACAGCGTGGCTGAAAAACTGGCCGAGATCCGGCAGCAGATAGATCTCCCATTAGGCGTCGGATTCGGCATCAGTAACGCGGAGACCGCGGCACAGGTTTCTGCGTGTTCTGATGCGGTTGTCGTCGGGAGTGCTATAGTTAAACGTATGGCGGCGCATCAAACACATGATGCCACCCAGACTGAAGATATCATTCGTGATGTAACCGAGTTGCTGAATGGTATGAGACAAGCAATGGATGCCGATATAGAGAATAAAATAACAAAAACGGCATGATAGTGGGGGTACTAGTATGAGCTGGTTTGAAAAATTAATGCCATCGCGTATACGCACCGAAGGTGGTGCGAAGCGTGCGGTCCCCGAGGGTTTATGGTCCAAGTGCGATGCATGTAATGCGGTACTTTACCGCGCAGAGCTGGAGCGTAACCAGAACGTTTGTCCCAAGTGCAATCATCATATGCGCATCTATGGCCGCCAGCGGCTCGACATCTTTCTGGACGAGTCTCCCCGGGAAGAAATTGCGGCCAACTATATGCCGGTCGACAAGCTCAAGTTCAAAGATAGCAAGAAGTACAAGGACAGACTTGTACAGGCACAAAAAAATACCGATGAAAAAGATGCATTGATCGTACTCAAGGGCAAGGTCAAGGGCGTTGATGTTATTGCAGCTTCTTTCGATTTTCGTTTCATGGGTGGTTCCATGGGATCGGTTGTTGGTGAGAAATTCGTGCAGGCCGCCAACATCGCGCTTGCAGAAAATATTCCGATGGTCTGTTTTTCTGCCTCCGGTGGTGCACGTATGCAGGAAGCCCTGTTCTCGCTGATGCAGATGGCCAAGACCAGTGCAGTACTGGCGCGTATGGCAGCGCAGAAAGTGCCCTATATTTCCGTGATGACTGATCCGACCATGGGTGGTGTATCCGCCAGCTTTGCCATGCTGGGTGATGTCAACATAGCTGAGCCCAGGGCGCTGATCGGTTTTGCCGGTCCGCGTGTTATCGAGCAGACCGTGCGTGAAAAGCTGCCGGAAGGCTTCCAGCGCAGTGAGTTCCTGCTGGAGCATGGTGCCATTGATATGATCGTAGATCGTCGTGATCTGCGCGATCGTATTTCAAGCCTGCTGTTAATGCTTACCAACAAACCAGCAATTCAAACCAGTTAATCTCGCCAGAACGCAGAGTACGCAAAGTCTTTCTTGTCAAAGATTCTGTTCCCTGTTTCCAGCATTTTTATATAAGCTGGCGAGCGTGGCGGCTTTGCGAGATTTATTATCCCTGCTCGCGAGTAAATAACAGCCCGGTGAATAATTGAGCGATGAGATTTAATACCCTGGATGAATGGCTGTCCTGGCAGGAAAGCCTGAACCCGAAAGAAATTGACCTCGGGCTGGAGCGTGTTGCCAGCGTACATCACCAGGCGGGATATTCAGCCCGTTTTCCCTGTCCGTTAATTACCGTTGCCGGCACCAACGGTAAAGGTTCTGTTATTGCCCTGCTTGAAGCCATTGCACTCGCCGCCGGTCTGAATGTATGCAGTTATACCTCGCCGCATTTACTTCGCTACAACGAGCGTATACGTATCAATGGCAATGACATCGATGATGGAAGTCTTTGTAATGCTTTTGAACGCCTGGACCAGGCGCGTGGTGAAACAGCACTCACTTATTTTGAATTCGGCACGCTGGCCGCCATTGATATCTTTATGCGCGCTGAGCCCGACCTCGTGCTGATGGAAGTGGGGCTCGGCGGCAGGCTGGATGCGGTCAATATAATGGATCCGGATGTAGCCGTGGTTACTACCGTTGATATTGATCACACGGACTGGCTCGGCGATAACCGTGAGGCAATCGGTTTCGAAAAAGCGGGAATATTCAGGCCAGACAAGCCGGCCATCTGTGGTGATCCTGAGCCACCAGTGACATTGACCGGGCATGCTGACGAGATTGGTGCGCACGGGCACTATATCGGGCAGGCGTTTGAAGTGATTCCAGGACGGGATTCGTGGTCACTGCGCATTGGTGATGAATTTCTGCATGAGCTGCCATTTCCTGCCCTCGCGGGTGGCTTCCAGCTGAACAATGCAGCAACAGCGATAATGGCGCTACGCTCGTTACCAGGGCTTGATGTCAGTACTGAAGCCATACGTAAGGCGCTGACCCAGGTTCAGTTAAAAGGTCGTTTTGAAACCGTCAATGAACACCCGCGGGTTATTGTTGATGTTGCGCATAATCCGCAGGCCATGCGCTCGCTGGTAATGCAATTAAAAAACCAGCCATGTTCGGGAAAAACAATCGCTGTTGTAGCCATGTTAAAAGACAAGCCGGTAAGTCAAGTGATTGAACTGCTACAGCCCGAGATTGACCAATGGTATGTTGCAGGCCTTGATCCGCTACCACGTGCCATGTCGGTCGAAGATCTGGCTGCTATAGTTGAACAGCAGGCCGCCGATGTTAAACTCACGGCTGCTTCAACCGTAGGCGAAGCCTGTAAGCTGGCAGTCGATGCTGCCGAGGCGGATGACAGAATAATTATCTGTGGCTCTTTCCATACCGTTGCAGAGGCGATGCCCCGTTTTGCGGTTGCATGACAGGCGGGATGTACCAGCATCCCGATAAGAATAATTCACCCAGGTTTAATGTCGTTGGATAAATCATTACAGACAAGACTGATAGGCGCGATACTGCTTGTAGCCGTTGGCGTTATCGTAATTCCGGCCCTGCTGGATGGTTCCGGATACAAGTCGCGCACCAGTCGCAGTGTCGTCATGCCGCCTGAACCCGATTTCCCGCCGCTGAGTGAAACCAGCCTGAAACCGGTCGAACCCGCGCACAAGAAACAACCAGCACCTAAACCTGCACCACCGCCAGTCACGAAAAAGACAAGCAAGCCACCCGTGAAAAAGGTGGTCAAGGAGCCTGCACAGGCTTTTGCATTGCAGGTCTCAACCGTCACCATCAAGAAAAATGCCTATGATCTGCGCGACAAGTTACGCAAGGCCGGATATACCGCTTACGTAGAGTCCAGCAGTAAAAACGGTAAAACCAGTTACCGCGTACGCATTGGTCCGGAACTGGATAAAGCCAAAATGGAAGCGATGAAAAAGAAAGTAAAGAAAGAGCAGGGGCTGGATGGCTTCATTGTTAATCATCCCTAGCCGTCCTCCGCTGGTCGGGACGCGGCTAAATCCAAGTTTATTCCTCGCCGCCAAGCGCGTATAATTTCGCCTTTCCAGCTTCCATACAGATATCATGACGGTCGTTGATATTGTAATCATCTTTGTGATTATTCTTTCCGCCTTGTTCAGCTTGATGCGCGGATTCGTTAAAGAGGCAATTTCACTCGCTACCTGGATATTCGCTATCTGGATTGCTGTCACCTTTGCACCCAAACTCGCTCATGCGCTCCCCAACAGCATAGAATCAGAAGCTGCCCGACAGGCCATCGGTTTCGGCGTGCTGTTTGTGCTGACACTCATGGTTGGCGCCGTGGTCAACTTTCTCGCGTCACAGTTTGTTAAAAAGACCGGATTATCTGGCGCTGACCGGGTGTTTGGTGTCGCCTTTGGTTTTCTCAGGGGTATACTGATTATTATTGTGTTTGTTGTCGTGGGTGGCCTGACGCCGCTTCCTCAACAAGACTGGTGGCAGGAGTCGGTCTTGCTAGAGCGCTTTGAGGGGCTCGCAATTGCATTACAGGATTACGTGCCTGATGATATTGGTCTGTCCTACAGCAGGGGATAAATAGCATGTGTGGAATCGTTGGTATCGTTGGTCAGTCTCCCGTCAACATTGACCTGTACGAGTCGCTCTCGGTATTACAGCATCGCGGCCAGGATGCGGCGGGCATTATGACCTGCCAGGATGGGCGCTTTTATATGCGCAAGGGCAATGGCCTGGTACGCGACGTGTTTTACAAGCAACACATGGAACGCCTCGTCGGCAATATGGGCATTGGCCATTCACGCTATCCGACAGCGGGCTGCTCATCATCGCTGGAGGCGCAGCCGTTTTATGTGAATTCACCTTACGGCATTGCACTCGCACACAACGGTAACCTGACCAACACGGACGAACTCAAGGAATCCCTGTTCCAGGAAGACTTGCGTCACCTCAATACCGAGTCTGACACTGAAGCGCTGTTGAACGTTCTTGCACACGAGTTGCAACTGCTGGCCAAGCCTGTATTTGACCACGAAGACATTTTCAAGGCGGTCAAGGTTGTGCACGAGCGCTGCCAGGGAGGGTATGCGGTTATTGCCATGATCGTTGGTAAGGGCGTACTTGCATTTCGTGATCCCAATGGTATCCGTCCGGTTGTTTACGGTCAGCGTGAACGCGATGGACGCACTGAGTATATGGTGGCTTCCGAGAGCGTTGCATTACAGTCACAGGGTTTCGAGCTGGTAAGGGATTTGAAGCCAGGTGAAGCGATTTTTATCGAAGACAACGGCGCGCTTCACTTGCGCCAGTGTGCTGAAAAGACGCAGCTGGTACCGTGTATTTTCGAGTTCGTATACTTTGCGCGTCCGGATTCGATTATGGATAACATTTCTGTGTACAAGGCAAGATTGCGCATGGGCAAGAAACTGGTCAAGAAAATCCTGCGTGAACACCCGGATCACGATATCGATGTTGTTATTCCTATACCGGACACCAGTCGTACCTCGGCGCTGGAAGTGGCCTATCACCTGGGTGTGAAATACCGTGAAGGTTTCATGAAAAACCGCTATATCGGCCGTACCTTTATCATGCCCGGACAGAAAGAGCGTAAAAAATCGGTACGCCAGAAACTGAATGCGATCGACCTCGAGTTCAAGGGTAAAAATGTGTTACTCGTTGATGATTCGATTGTACGTGGTACAACCTCAAAACAAATCATTCAAATGGCGCGTGAGGCTGGTGCCAAAAAAGTGTATATGGCTTCAGCTGCGCCGCCGGTACGTTTTCCGAATGTCTACGGGATCGATATGCCGGCGATGGAAGAGTTTGTCGCACATAACCGTACTGTTGATGAAATCGCGAAAGTCATTGGCGCGGACTGGCTTGTGTACCAGGACCTTGAAGATCTGGTCAAGGCAGTGCGTAAGGGCAATGACAAAATCAAGGTGTTCGACTGTTCATGCTTCAATGGCAAGTACATCACTGACGATGTCGATGAAGATTATTTCCGCAGGCTTGAAGTTAAACGTAATGATGCCGCCAAGATGAAAC
>JARFRD010000077.1 GCA_029287435.1 Gammaproteobacteria bacterium | reverse complement strand
TTTCCAGCACCCATAAATCGATACCCATCATCATGTTGAAACGCTCGGCGGTTGGCATAAACGCGTTCGATTCAAACAACTCACCATTATCACCACGCATGCGTACGTCTACTTCATAATGGAATTCGCCCTGGTGACTATTCAGGTATGCCTGCCAGAGCGCACCATCCTGGGCCGGCAGGTTTTTAAGATCGATATCACCAATGAACATCAGGGGCTGGTAGTGCAGCTCGAAGCCATCGTTCTCCAGTGCTTCCCTTATACGCGCAGACCAGCCAAGCTCAGAACCCATTGCATTACGTTCATCACTGCTAACTTCGTACATATGGCTCTGGTTCCTGCCCATACGCTTGGCGATATGACAGGCGATATCGGCATTGGCCATCAGGTCGCCCGCGGTTTGTGTATCTTCATCCATCATCGCCAGACCAAGACTTGCCTGAACATGGAATGCCTTCTGTTTATGACGCACACACAGACCGTGCAACATATTGCGGTATTCTTCAGCAAGACGAATAGCCATGCTTTCATCAACGTTCTTCAGAATGATGGCAAACTCATCTCCACCAATGCGTGCCATGACATCACTTCTGCGCAACATTCTGGTCAATGCACGGCTGATTTCTATCAGCATCCTGTCACCGGTATCATGTCCCGCGGTGTCGTTAACATATTTGAAACGATCGAGATCAATGTACACCAGCGCGCTGTTAATACCGGTACGTTGCGCAATACTGATTTCGTTTTCAAGTTTGGCTTCAAAATAGCGACGGTTATAAAGTTCGGTCAAGTGATCATGCGTTGCCTGCCAGCGCAGCTTTTCTTCCAGCATTTTCTGATTGGATATATCACGAAATGCAACCACTGAACCTTCCTGTTCACCGTTCAGCTTCAGTGGGTATATTGTGCACTCAACCGGAATCGGCTTACCTGAGTGATGCTTGAACCGGGTTTCCCAGCAACGGAGCTTTGCATCCTTGCCATAGGCTTCACGCAACCTGTCTTCCTCAGCGCCGCTGCCTTCTTCCTTATAATGCAGTGCCTGGAATGCAGAAACACCGAGCAGCGCTTCATCGTTATAAACGCCCAGTACTTTACGTGTTGCATGGTTAACGAATGTTAGCTTGCCATCATTATCGACTCCATAAACACCTTCACCCACGGAACCCAGGATCGCTTCAAGTCGATTGCGTTGTTGTTCGATCGAATTCTGTACTTCGATGAAACGTCGCATTGCCGCCAGTCGCGCCAGGAATAATTCCTCCGCTTCATTCTTGAACATACATTCGACGGCTCCTGCCTGCAGGCAGTCGCGGATCACTTCATCCAGGTAGGTACCTGTAATAACAGCTGTGCGAATACTTTCGGTACGTTTATCATCTCGCAGCATCTGGCATAGCACGTAGCCATTTTCATCCGGCATGAAATAATCAACAATCGCGATATCGATTGGTTTGTTGATAGCGATTTCGTAAGCACTTTTTACCGAGTCGGCTGTTTCAACACGATATCCATTGCGCTCAAGTAAACGCTGGTAATAGGTCCTGATACTCTTGGAATCATCAACAAACAGCACATTGGTTGGTATATCGGATTGTGATTCGAAACGACGATCTTCAATCAGCTCGGGCTCAGGGCCTAGCAATGTCTGCAAGGTTGTGGTTACTTCCTGGTAGTTTTCCCAGGGTACCAGTGCTGTTTTCTTGCGCGTGCTCATCCAGTTCAGGATTTCGAGCTCAGCATCATTCGATAACAGAACTACTGGAGTTTCACTGTAGGGCTCCCTGTCAAGCAGCATCAACAACTGCTTGGATTCCTCGAAATGTTCGTAGTTGGGCCAGCCGACGATGATGCTGTCGAAATTGTGTGCAACATTATTCAGGGTATCGATAGCGGACAGAAACGAATCCACCGCAAACAGCTCGTAGCCCAGCTTCTGTATAGTTTTACCAAGGATATACCGTAGCGTTGCCGATTCCTCGACCAGCATGATTCGTTGTTGTTCTTTTTGTTCAGGCATTACCCTTTACCTCCGGGACAACTAACCCATACGCCGCACACTGGCTGCAAACATGGGAAATGTTTGTGGAAAACTCAGGATTCGATCACATTTAGGTTAGTCGGCTGCTTGATCGTCGAAGAGACGTCCAGAGGTCACAGCGATAAAAAAAATATAGACAGAAAACGTCCGATTTACCATAAAAATGGCGATATTCAGCGCAATTTTATGTTTGTTGAAGCCTGGCAAACAACGTGCCAGTGCGGTTAGTGCATGCCTTGCTTGATCGCGGAGATAACTTCGGCTTCGAGCTCCTGCAATACCGGCTTTGCCGGGCTATTTGCAGCAATAACTGTGGGACGAGCAAACAAGGCTGTAGTCGTACCCTGTTTTTCGATCAGCGTCAGACGCAACGGACACAATGCCAGCATGTCAGGATCCCGGTTGCTTACCTGGTTGGCATACCAGCCATTACAGAACACCATGCTGCGTATTGCTGTAAGCTCATTCTGGTTATATTCATCGCCCCAGCGTTTGGCAAAACCTTGCAGGTTGCTGCCAATATTGGGCTCGAAAACTACGTATAATCGCGATGCCTCGAGACTCTGATACACCTTGTCATAAACATCAGCCAGCGGCTTATCGACACTGAAGCGGAAAACGTTCGAATCCGCGCCCACTGTTTGCGCGAAGAAAATGACAATGGTGAATAAGTAGCTGATTGTCGACTTCATAATATTTTTCACGTGAATGCCCCGAAACCCGGAGACTGTTACAATACCTGAATGATGAATGATTTTGGAGCACATTGTGTCCAGTAACGGTTTATTTCCTGACGTGCGCATGCGGCGCATGCGTCGAGATGATTTTTCAAGGCGCCTGATGCGCGAGCATCACCTGAAGGCAGATGACCTGATATTCCCGATGTTTGTCACCGAGGGTGAAAATTATCGTGAAGCCGTTGAATCGATGCCCGGCGTTGAGCGCGTGAGTATTGATCAATTACTGGTCGAAGCCGCAGAGTGTGTTGATCTGGGGATACCGGCTATTGCCCTGTTTCCGGTTGTTGGTGCAGAAAAAAAGTCTGACGATGCCGCAGAAGCCTATAATCCCGACGGCCTGGCTCAACGCGCAGTCAGGGCGCTGAAACAGGCCTGCCCTGAGCTGGGCGTGATTACTGATGTCGCGCTCGATCCGTTTACCTCGCATGGTCAGGACGGACTGATTGATGACAGCGGTTATGTGCTTAATGATGAAACAGTCGAAGTACTGGTTAAACAGGCTTTATCTCATGCTGAAGCCGGCGCCGATATCGTTGCCCCATCTGACATGATGGATGGCCGTATAGGCAGTATTCGCCAGGCCCTCGAGTCGCAGTCATACATACACACCCGCATTCTCGCCTACTCTGCCAAGTATGCTTCCAGTTTTTACGGCCCGTTCCGTGATGCGGTTGGTTCCGCTGCAAACCTGGCCGGAGGCAACAAGTACAGTTACCAGATGGACCCGGCCAACAGTGATGAGGCGCTGCGTGAAGTTGAACTGGATATACGTGAAGGCGCAGATATGTTCATGGTTAAACCCGGCATGCCCTACCTCGATATAGTTCGTCGCGTCAAACACACGTTCAAGGTACCCACCTACGTTTATCATGTCAGCGGCGAGTACGCGATGCTCAAGGCTGCCGCACAAAACGGCTGGCTCAATGAGCAGGCAACAGTACTCGAAGCACTGTTGAGTATGAAACGTGCAGGCGCAGATGGCATCCTGACTTATTACGCAAAAACCGTTGCCGAGTGGCTCAAGTCATAAGTTTTTAAAGCATGTCAGTAACTATCGATCGCTATGCCGTGTTCGGGAACCCGATAGGCCACAGCAAATCACCTTTTATCCACGCACAGTTTGCTGAACAGACCGGGCAACAACTCACCTATAGCGCTGAACTTGTCGAGCTCGATGACTTTAATAATGCCGTTGAGCGTTTTGCCGAAGACAACGGCAAGGGATTGAACATCACTGTGCCATTCAAGCAGGAAGCCTGGGCACTGGCCACGGAGCGAAGCAGTCGCGCTGAACGTGCCGGTGCTGTTAATACCCTGGTTATTAACGGCAAGGGTGATTACTTTGGCGACAATACGGATGGCATCGGCCTGGTGCGAGACCTGGTCAACAACCACCGCCTGCAACTGAAGGGAAAACATATCTTAATCGTCGGCGCGGGTGGTGCCGTGCGTGGTGTGCTTGAACCCATCCTGTCACATGGCCCGGCTTCATTAACCATTGCCAACCGCACGCGTGAAAAAGCGCTGCAACTGGCTGATGATTTTTCCGATCTTGGTAATATCAAAGGTTGTGGTCTCGATGAGTTTGGCGATCAATGCTATGACATTATTATCAATGGCACCTCAGCCAGTCTGGGTGGTGAAATGCCCGACCTGCCTGATGCTATCGTCAGCGATATCACTTTTTGCTATGACATGATGTATGCAAAAGAACCTACGCCGTTCATGCAATGGGCGCAAAAGAAAGGTGCCTTCAAAGTCGCTGATGGTATCGGAATGCTGGTAGAACAGGCCGCAGAGTCATTCAGGATCTGGCGCGGCTGCGAGCCGGATACTGCACCGGTGATTGCGGCCTTGCGTAACGCCTAGTTACCCGGTTCTCGAAACCGGTTTGCCATCCATAAAGTGATTAATCTCTTCTGAAGATAACGGTTCACTGATAACGTATCCCTGCGCCACATCACAGCCGAGCGAAGCCAGCTTCTTCAGCGTCTTGTTATCCTCGACACCTTCAGCGACGACCTGCAGATCAAGGTTGTGCGCCAGGTCGATGGTCGAGCGTACGATTACCTCATCGTTCTTGTAGCGACGCATATCCCTGACGAATGACTGGTCTATCTTGAGTTCGCTTACAGGCAGTTTTTTCAACCGGCTCAGTGATGAATAGCCGGTACCAAAATCATCGATTGACAGGGTAATGCCGAGGTAACGCATGTACTCCAGCACTTCGAATAACTTGTCATACTCGGACAAAAACAGGTTCTCAGTAATTTCAATCGTGAGCAGCCTGCCGTAGGTCTGGCTGCCAACAATCTCGCCAAGATGCTTGATGAAGTGCGGGCTCATGAGGTCAGATACCGAGATATTGACCGATATTTTCAGATCGCCATGCTTGTTGTTTAACTCAACCGCTTTTGCAAGCGCCGTGCGAATTGCCCAGGTTGTATATTTCTCGATGAGTCCGGACTGTTCCAGCTCATTGATAAACAGATCCGGCCTTACAAAGCCGTAATGTCCGTTGTACCAGCGACCCAGTGCTTCCAGCGAGGTAATCTTTTTAGTCCGCATGTCCATTTGCGGCTGATAGAAGAGTTCGAATTCTTCGTTCTGAACTGCTCTGCGTAAATCAGCCACCATGGTCAGGTGACCCATGGGCGAACGATCTTTTGCAGGATCGTACAGTGCTGTACCCATCTTTGTATTTCTGGCCATACGCATGGCGAAATCCGCATGACTCAGCAACTCTGTCACATTACGGCCATGCTCGGGAAAAACACAGGCACCGATGGTCACGCGAACATTGATTGATTTCCCATCGATTCTGAACGGGGTCTCCATGGCCTCAAGTAACTTGTAAGCCTTTTTCATGGTATCGTCCCGATCGGTTTCAGGCAAAATCACAGCATATTCATCACTGCCCAGTCGCGCTATGGTTTGATCTGCTTCGGTATGTTTTTCGAACAGGGCGGCAATCAGCTTTAGCAGGGCATCGCCTTTTTCGTGCCCAAACGTGTCGTTGATGTCTTTAAAGCGCTCAAGATCAATCAACAGTAACCCGACCTTGCGCCTGGCGGCGTGAGCCTGGGTAATACATTGAGTTAAGCGGTCGCGGAACAGTGAGCGGTTCGGCAGTGACGTCAGCGGGTCATAGAGTGAATGGAATTCCAGCTCCTTGTTACTCTCGACCAGTTGTTTGTTAAGGATCTTCAGTCGTCGGCGGTAGTCTTCGTTAAGCTTGTTGGTATGTTCGAGCCGTTGCACGGTCATCGCGTTTTCGATCGCGATGGATACGATACCGGCAAACATCTTGAGCAGGTTGAAATCACGCCGGGTAAAATCGCTGCTTCCGCGCTTGTTAATCGCCGATATGCCACCCAGCATCCTGTCTTTACCCTGCAGTGGCACCAGGATCAGGGTACCGGCTTCACGCTCCCAGCGGTTGCGTTCATCTTCACTCAATTCTTCCAGTGCACCCTGCCACCAGGGTTTTTTATTCTTGAACACCCAGCCACAGACACCGAAGTTAATAGGCATTGTTTCGCCAATGATGTCATTTACACGCGGACCCGCGCCGGCACGGTAGGTATAGAAATCCTGCTCATCGCTCAGAATAGGGATTAACAAGGTCTCGGCATTGACAAGTTCACGGGCGCGACTGGCCACCTTATCCAGCACGGTCTTTAGATCGAGATCCGTTAACACCTCTGACAGGGTCTGCTGTATCAGGCATATTTCAGCCTCGCGTTGTACGAGGCTTTCGCGCAGGTTGGTGACCCTTGGAATATTTCTCGGTTTATCAGTCACTTGGATCTATGCCAGACTTGTAGATGATGGTTTATCCAAGTGTAGTACAGCGTAACCTGAATCCTAGCTGATGATGAGTTTTACCCGACGAACGGAAACACAGGGGGCTGGCTGGTTTGGCTGCCCCTGTAAAATAGCCATGTAGCTATTTCATATGCCGGTTTTTCAGATCGACATAGTGCGAGGAGGAGTACTGCAGAAATGCTTTTTCTTTTTCGGTGAGCTCACGCACACGTTTGGCCGGGCTGCCAAGCCATAAATATCCGCCTTCGATCTCCTTGCCAGGTGATACCAGCGAACCGGCACCGACCATCGCGCCTTTACGTACGATAGCGCCATCAAGAATCACCGAGCCCATGCCAATCAGGCACAGGTCTTCAACGGTGCAGGCATGAACCACGGCGTTATGACCCACGGTGACATCATTACCGATGGATAAGGCATTGCCACCTGGCGCAAATTCACTGTCATGGGTCACATGTAGAATGCTGCCATCCTGGATGTTGGTGCGCTCGCCGATGCGAATTGAATGAATATCTCCGCGAATTGAACACATAGGCCATACGGAACTATCGGCGCCAATAACAACATTGCCGGTTACCACGGCACTGTCATCGACAAAAGCTGATTCTGCAATTTCAGGTGTATAGTCTTCAAAGGATCGTATCGTCATATGCCAAGATTAACGCCTGAATAAGGTAAAATCTATCACCATGAATTTTGCGGCAACTATTAAACAGGCACTCGATAAGACCAATGCGCTGCTGGACAAAGCTGCCCATCATCCAGTCATGGATAAAATCGAATACGCCCTGGGCTTGCTGAATCCTGCCCGACTCAAACCGATAATCAATAAAGTCCGCACCAGCCCGTCAGCTCAACGCCTGGCACACAGCTTCAACAGACAAAAACAGCAGCTTACGCAGTCACGGCTGTTTGAGCGCCTGAGTCAGTATGCCCTGCTGGTAAGACTGGATAAGCCGATTGGCATCCTGTTGCTGTTATGGCCCACCATGATCGCATTATGGGTTGCCGCAGAAGGTTTCCCTGATACCAGTATTCTGTTTATATTTATTGCAGGTGTCATCCTAATGCGTTCTGCCGGTTGTGCCATCAATGATTATGCCGATCGCCACGTCGACGGCAGCGTTACCCGTACTAAACAGCGCCCACTGGTCACCGGTAAGGTTAGCGAGAAAGAAGCCCTGATCGTGTTCGCCAGTCTTGCCATCACGGCTTTCATTCTCGTACTGTTCCTGAACAAGCTCACTATCATGCTGTCGTTCGTCGGTGTCGCCCTCGCAGGCAGCTACCCCTTCATGAAGCGTTACCATTTTCTGCCACAGGTACACCTCGGTGCAGCCTTTGCCTGGGCTGTGCCCATGGCCTTCACCGCCCAGGCCAATGAAATAACACCGGTTACCTGGCTGTTGTTTATGGCTACCGTGCTATGGACCACGGCCTATGACACCATGTATGCGATGACGGACCGCGAGGATGACCTCAAGATCGGCATCAAGTCGACCGCAATCCTGTTCGGCAAACTGGATAAAATGATTATTGGCATCATTCAGGCCATGCTGATATTCTGTCTGCTATTGATTGGACAGCGTGCCGAACTCAGCGGCTTTTACTATGCAGGTGTCGTTGCTGCGACTTCACTTGCCCTGTGGCAGCAATACCTGATCAAGGACCGTGATCCTCAGTTATGTTTCAAAGCTTTTTTGAACAATAACTGGTTTGGTATGGTCTTATTCCTTGGTTTAATACTCGACTATCAGTTCAAGGGGGTAACATGATTTCAACCTTACGTTTACTATTGATTACGCTTTTTATGCTGTCATTTAACAGCCACGCCTCTGACCTTGCCAAGGAAAAACGCTGGGCCGACCAGGTGGTAGACGGCATCATCGATGGTGACGCTGTCTGGCTGAATGACGGTAAAAACGAATTCCTCGGTATCTATACCGAAGCAGCCGAAGACAAGGGTCGTGGCGTTATCATCATGCACGGTACTGGTATTCACCCGGACTGGCAGCAGGTTGTGCAACCCCTGCGCGTTGGCCTCACCGACTATAACTGGAATACCCTTTCGATCCAGATGCCGATCTTGCCAAATGAAGCCGAATATATTGAGTATGCACCTCTTTATGTCGAAGTTACGCCACGCATCAAGGCCGCTATCAAGTACCTGAAAGACAATGGCTCAAGCAATATCGTATTGATCGGCCACAGCCAGGGCGCAACCATGGCCGCATACGCACTGGCAACGTCAGATATTGATGTAAACGGATTTGTCGCTATCGGCATGGGAAGTTATGCCGATGACCCACGTATGATACCGGTTAATTCAATTGAAAAAATCAAGCTGCCTGTGCTTGACCTGTACGGTAATGAAGATCTCAAGGAAGTTCTGGAAACAACGCAAGCGCGTGCAGCAGCTGCCAAAAAAGCCGGCAACATGCAGTACAAGCAGGTTGAGATCACGGGCAACCACTTTTTCGACGACCAGGAAGACTCACTGGTTGAGACCGTCGCTAACTGGTTGAAATAAAATTAAAAAGAATGCCGGTCACGTGAACGATGGCTGTTTAATGCGTTATTAACATCATCACTCAAAACAATTCGCACGGCGACCCGATGGTCGCCGTTGTTATTTGTATAACCGTATATCTGTATAAAGCCTGTTAACCTGCCCTCGCTATACTCCAGACATCCACGCGCTTCACGCCCGCCTTCTTTAATACACGTGCCAACTCCGTGACTGTTGAGGTCGTTGTCACGACATCATCGATGATTGCCACGTGTTGTACACCCAGCGGCCTGACAATCTCGAATGCGCCACGAATGTTTTTTCTGCGTTGTTTTCGATCCAGGCCGGTTTGCGACTGCGTATCGCGCGTACGCTTAACTGAACGGGTATCGAGAGAAATATCCCATCGGCGTGCGACCGGTCGCGCTATTTCTATCGACTGATTAAAGCCACGTTGTCGCAGGCGCTTTTTCGATAAGGGCACGGGAACAATGGCATCGGGTATCTCAACATTATTTATATGAATGCAATCTGCCAGCATCTGACCCAGCAGACGGGAGATGCTGAGTTTTTCGTTGAATTTCAGCTGGTGAATCAGGCTCACAACCTCACCTTCATAACGAAACAAACTCAGGCTTTGGCTAAATCCTGGAGGCCGGTTTAGACATTCCCCGCATATCGCGTTGTCATTACTACCATCCGGCAAAGGCAGCGCGCACTGTTGGCAGTACTCGCGATTCCAGGGAAGCGCCAGGAAACACTCCAGGCATAAATCATGGTCATCAATGCCCTTGCTGCTACACAGGGTACATCGTGGCGGATAAACCGTCTTGAAAAGCGCACGAAAAACCCGCGTCGTAAGTTTGAAGATGTCCATATTCATGGTGACTCCTTGTCATGTAGAATAGATCACCATTGTACTGAAATGATCAATAGCCATGAATACCCTGCGCCACGACTGGACCAAGTCCGAGATAACCCGTCTGTTTGCATTGCCATTCAATGATCTGCTGTTCCAGGCACACAGCCTGCACCGACAGAATTTCGACCCGAACCAGGTGCAGGTCAGCACCCTGCTGAGCATCAAGACCGGCGCCTGTCCCGAGGACTGCGCCTACTGCTCGCAAAGTGCGCGCAACGAGACAGATATCGAGCGCGAACGCCTGCTGCCACTGGAAGAAGTCATTGAAAAGGCAAAAGCCGCCAGAGAAAATGGCGCAAGTCGATTCTGCATGGGCGCAGCCTGGCGCAATCCGACTGACAAGAACCTGGACAAAGTCATCGAAATGGTCGAAGCCGTGAATGCGCTCGGTCTCGAAACCTGCCTGACACTGGGCATGCTAACCCGCGCCCAGACCCAGCGTCTGAAACAGGCTGGTCTCGACTATTACAACCATAACCTCGACACATCACCCGAATACTACGGTGACATTATTACGACGCGCACTTACGAGGACCGTCTCGATACACTGGAACACGTGCGTGATGCCGGTATTAATGTCTGTTGCGGTGGCATCGTCGGTATGGGTGAACAGGAAGAAGACCGTGTCTCCTTACTGCAGCAACTCGCAAACCTGCCGCAACACCCGGAGAGTGTGCCCATTAATATGCTGGTACAGGTTGAGGGCACGCCACTAAACGGCGTGGAACAGCTCGATCCACTCGAATTTGTCCGCACCATTGCAGTAGCCCGCATCCTGATGCCCGAATCAGTTGTGCGTCTGTCTGCTGGCAGAACCGAGATGAGTGATGAGATGCAGGCGCTGTGTTACTTTGCTGGCGCTAACTCGATTTTCTATGGCGACAAATTGCTGACCACGTCGAATCCGGATGAAAACCAGGACAAAATGCTGTTTGACCGGCTTGGTATCAATAGCGCGGATCGCTCAACACAAGAACTGGATACTGCTGCGACTGCATAACTGAATAATTAACCGCAGAGGCGCGGAGATCGCAGAGTCTTTAAATGTTGTTTATTGCCACTCATTATTATGCGATTTTTCGTATATATAAAAACTATATCAACCTGCCTTGAAAGATCTTAATCAAGAACTACAGCAACGCAAAGCCAATCACCTCTACCGTTCCAGGCGGGTGAGCGACAGCCAGCAACAACCCGAGATGATTATCGATGGCCGGCAGGTGCTTTGTTTTTGCAGTAATGACTATCTCGGCCTGGCCAATCACCCCGATGTAAAAGCCGCCTTTATCAAAGGCATAGAAACCTATGGTGCAGGCAGCGGCGCGGCACATTTAATCAACGGTCACTCACGTGCACATCATGCACTCGAAGAGGAACTGGCCGACTTCAGCGGCTACCCGCGCGCCCTGCTGTTCTCTACCGGCTATATGGCCAACCTCGCCATCGCACAGTCATTACTCGAACGCGGAGATACTGTGCTCGAAGACCGGCTTAATCACGCGTCATTACTCGATGGCGGTTTACTGTCAGGGGCGCGCCTGATGCGTTACGCACATAACGATGCTATCGACCTTGCCCGCAAACTGGCATCAAGAGAAAGCGGTGAAAAACTGGTACTGACTGATGGTGTTTTCAGCATGGATGGTGACATTGCTGATCTTCCTGAAATCGCGAAAGTCTGCACCGAGCAAGATGCCTGGTTCATGGTTGATGATGCACATGGGATAGGCGTACTTGGTAGCCAGGGCAAAGGCTCTCTCGAACACTACAGGCTGTCATCGACAGATATACCTGTATACATGGCTACACTGGGCAAAGCCCTCGGAACCGCCGGTGCTTTTATCGCAGGCAGCGATGACCTGATCGAGACACTGATTCAGAAAGCGCGCAGCTACATTTATACCACGGCATCACCACCCGCAGTTGCCGAAGCTACTCGCGCCAGTCTGAATATCATCCAGTCACAGCCCGAATTACGCTCTCAGCTGAATGACAATATCCGCTATTTCAGGAACAGCTGTAAACAACTGGGTATAGCACTCACACATAGCAACACAGCTATACAACCGGTGATTCTGGGCGAAACTGAAAAGACAGTTGCTGCCAGTGAGCAACTATTTGCACAAGCTATACTTGTCACCGCAATCAGGCCACCTACCGTAGCCGAAGGTACCGCTCGTCTGCGCATCACATTATCAGCCCAACACTCACACGCGCATATTGATAAACTGATCGAAGCACTTGGTAAACTTCAGCAATAGGAATAACAGTACGATCCGTCACATGCGATTCCGCAAACCACTCCATCTCGTTTTGATCCTGTTCATCTGGCTTGCAGTCTCCGGGCGCAGCTGTACCGAAACAACCATTACCACCGCGGTTGACTCGACACAAAAGGTATCTGATACAAGCGGTAATTTTGAAGGCACGCTCGATGATGACGATCGCTTTGGCAGTGCCATTGCAAACATCGGCGACCTCGAGGTAGATGGTGTCACCGATCTTGCCGTTGGCGCTCCCATGGATGATGACGGCGGCACGGATCGGGGTGCGGTATGGATTCTGTTCATGAACGATGATGGCACCGTCGATATTGAACAGAAAATTTCGGATGATGAAGGTCGATTTTTCGCTGCGCTCGATGACAATGACCAGTTCGGCAGCGCAGTTGCAGACCTCGGTGATCTGAACGGTGATGGCATCCTGGATATCGCGGTCGGTGCCCCGCTGGATGACGATGGCGGTACTGACCGTGGTGCGGTGTGGATCCTGTTTCTAAACAGTGATGGCACTGTTCAGTCCTCGCAAAAAATTTCAGACACCATCGGCAGCAGTTTCGACGGTCGGCTTGAAGACAACGACCAGTTTGGTGGCGCTATTGCCAATATTGGTGACCTGAATAATGACCGTGTAATCGAGATTGCCGTTGGCTCGCGACTCGCTGATGGCGACGGACTGGATCGCGGCGCGGTCTGGATCCTGTTTCTGGCCAGGGATGGCAGCGTGATCACCTCACAAAAGATCACGGATAATAGCGGTGGCTTTGATGGCGATCTCAATGATTACGACTATTTCGGCACATCTGTAGCCGGTATTAATGACCTCAATGCTGATGGTGTCGAAGATATAGCGGTTGGTACCATCGGTGACGATGACGGCGGCACCGACCGCGGCGCCACCTGGTTGCTGTTCATGAACCCCGATGGCAGCGTCCTCTCAGAGCAAAAAATCTCCGATACCGAAGGTGATTTTGGCGGTGGACTTGCAGATGGTGATCTCTTTGGCAGCTCAGTCGCCGGACTGGGTGACATCAATGGCGACGGCAAGGTTGACCTCAGCGTCGGTGCAGACCAGGACGATGATGGCGGCACGTTGCGCGGC
>JARFRD010000211.1 GCA_029287435.1 Gammaproteobacteria bacterium | reverse complement strand
TGTTCATCCAGCGCAAGTCATTGGCAATTTTCATCAGGCTAACTGCCAGTGTTTTCAGCTGACCACTGAGAGCAACTGCTGCATCCTGGGAGCTCATGACTTCGAAACGATTAGATGCCGGCGTAAAAGTAATCCCTGTCTCGTCGCTCAAATGCTCACATACTTTCTCACCAAAAGCCTCAGCTGCATTAATGCCAGTGCCAACCGCAGTACCGCCAATAGCAAGTTGTTGTATTGAGGGCAGTGCTGATTTGATACGGTCAAAGCTGCTCGATACCTGGGCAGACCAGCCGGACAGTTCCTGCCCCAGGGTAACTGGCATCGCATCCATTAAATGTGTGCGCCCCGTAGTAACGATATCGTCAACGGATTCTGCCTTGTTATCAATCACAGTCTTGAGATGTTCCAGTGCCGGCAGCAATTCTGAAACGACGCTAACGGCTGCACTGACATGGATACAACTTGGAATAACATCGTTAGAGCTCTGGCTCATGTTGACATGATCGTTCGGGTGAACGTTCAGCCCTGCATCAGCCGATGCAATATGTGCGATTACTTCATTCGCATTCATATTGGTACTGGTACCCGATCCCGTCTGGAAGACATCGACGGGAAACTGGTCGTCAAGCTTACCAAGCACGATCTGGTCGCAAACAGAAGCGATGGCCGTGCAGACATCCTGATCGAGTGCACCGATATCATTATTTGCCATGGCACATGCTTTCTTAACCAGTCCCAGCGCATGCAGAAAATCTCTAGGCATGGTAAGTCCGCTGACCGGGAAATTATCGACAGCGCGTTGCGTCTGTGCGCCGTAACTGGCATCTTCCGGTACCTGCAGTTGTCCCATACTGTCTGATTCGGTACGGAAACGGCTCATGTCATGCTCCAAAGCTAAAATTATAAGTCGATGATATAATACGCCATTTTCGCACTGACGTAGAACCATCACAGAAGAATAATATGGAACTCACCGAATTAACTGCTATTTCACCAGCCGATGGCCGCTACGGCTCGAAAACAGCCGCCCTTCGCCCGATTTTCAGCGAGTATGGTCTTATCCACCACCGTGTGCTCGTCGAAGTACGCTGGTTACAGGCACTGGCAAACAACAACGCTATAGATGAAGTGCCTGCCTTCAGTGCAGAAACCAATGATTTACTTAACAGCATCGTCGACAACTTCAGTGAAGCTGATGCACAACGTGTTAAGGACATTGAAAAAACAACCAACCATGACGTTAAAGCCGTAGAATATTTCCTCAAGGAAAAGATCAAGGGTAATTTCGAACTTGAAGCCATCAGCGAATTTTTCCACTTCGCGTGTACATCGGAAGACATCAATAACCTGTCTTACGCACTGATGCTCAAAGCCGGTCGTGACCAGGTCACATTACCGGTGATGGACGAAATCATCGAAACCTTTCGCCAGCTGTCACATGAGCTTGCTGAACAACCGATGCTGAGTCGCACGCATGGCCAGACAGCAAGCCCGACCACTGTCGGAAATGTGCTGGCCATCATTGCCTGGCGTTTGCAAAAGCAAAGAGATGAATTTGCCCGTGTTTCGATACTCGGAAAAATCAACGGTGCTGTAGGTAACTACAATGCCCACCTTTCGGCCTACCCGGAAATAGACTGGCCCGGCTTTGCCAAATCATTCATCGAGTCGCTGGGTATCGAGATGAATCCATACACGATTCAGATCGAGCCACATGATTACATCGCCGAGATGTTCGACGCCATTGCACGTTACAACACGATACTGATCGATATCTCTCGTGATATCTGGTCGTACATTTCGCTGGCTTACTTCAAGCAGAAAACCATTGCCGGTGAAGTCGGTTCATCAACCATGCCTCACAAGGTAAACCCGATTGATTTTGAAAATGCTGAAGGTAACCTGGGCGTAGCCAATGCGCTGTTCAACCACCTCTCGGGCAAACTTCCGATTTCACGCTGGCAGCGTGACCTGACGGACTCAACCGTACTCAGAACCCTGGGTACCGGTTTCGCACACAGCCTGATTGCCTACCAGTCATTACAACGCGGCCTGGGCAAACTCGAGGTTAATGCCGATCGCCTCAATGAAGACCTTGAAGCGAGCTGGGAAGTTCTGGCCGAACCTATCCAGACAGTGATGCGTCGTTACGGTATTGCGAATCCTTATGAAAAACTCAAGGAAATGACACGCGGTAAAGCCATTACCCGCGAAGACCTGCATCAGCTGATCAACAGCGTTGAACTCCCGGATGACGCACGCGAACGCCTGTTACAGTTAACGCCGCACAGCTATATTGGCAACGCCGACGAACAGGCGAAAAATATTTAATTTCGTTCTTCGTTCATGGTGAGCTTGTCGAACCATGTCAGGAATGTAATTAACAACACAGCGTAAAATCATTTGCCCTTCGACATGCTCAGGGCGAACGGAGTATTTCTGAGGATCACTAATGCATTATCCGTTCCCAGGCGACATCACGGTTGAAACTTTTCTGCGCGATTACTGGCAGAAAAAGCCGTTGCTTATACGCAATGCTTTTCCTGATATCAAAAGCCCGCTCAGCGCTGACGAGCTTGCCGGCCTCGCCTGTGAGCCCGACGCCAATGCTCGACTCATATTTGAAGAACATCAACATGGCAACTGGTATGTACAGCATGGCCCGCTGTACGAGGAAGATTTCAGCAACCTGCCCGAAAAAGACTGGACCCTGCTGGTTACCGATGTTGAAAAGCATTCAGCAGAAGCTCGTGAACTGATTAATCACTTCCGCTTTATTCCCGACTGGCGTATCGATGACCTGATGATTTCCTATGCGGCTGAAGGTGGTTCTGTCGGACCGCATACTGATGCCTATGATGTATTTCTTATCCAGGTCGAAGGCCAGCGTCACTGGATGGTTAATACTGAATACGATGAAACCTGTGTTGAAGACACCGAGCTGCGTATTCTGAAAAACTTCAACAGTGCTGAAGACTGGATTCTGGAGCCTGGTGACATGCTTTACCTGCCGCCGCATGTTGCCCATCACGGTATCGCGGTGAATGGCCCCTGTATGACCTGTTCAGCAGGATTCAGATCGCCTTCTATCAGCAACCTGGTCAGCGAATATGCCGAGACACTGGCTGCTGACATCGATCCCGAGCTGCGTTACGAGGATCCCGACCTGGATTGCCAGCTGCATCCGGCAGAAATTCCACCTGCAGCCATCAACAACATAAAAGCCCTGCTACTTGAACAGTTACAGGTCCATGACGATCTGCTTCAGCGATGGTTTGGTCGTTACAGCACAGAGCCACGCGCAGGTGTTCACCCACACTACCCTGACAGGTTATTCGATGACTTTGATGACCTGGTTTCCGTGCTTAATTCCAGTACTGCGATTGCACAATCCCGCGCATCAAAATTCCTCTTCATGCAAAGCGATGACTCGACCTTGTTATTCGTCGATGGTGAGTGCTATAAAACCAGCCTGAATTTTGCAATCGCCATCACAGATCAACGCACATTCAGCCCCGCAACACTGCTGAATGCTGCACAGACAGCTGATGACCAGCAGGTGCTGCTGCACCTGTACAACAATGGCAACATCATTATCGTTGATGAAGCCTGAGTTTGAAATCAAACGCGTCGACTGGGCATCAGAGCAGTCATCTTTGTCTGCATTACGACGCGTTGTATTCATTGATGAACAGGCTGTTCCCGAAGCACTGGAATGGGACAACAAGGACGAAACCTCTGCACACTTTCTCGCATATCTTGGCAATGAAGTGGTCGGTACCGTACGCCTGACACCTGAAGGTCAGATTGGGCGTATGGCCGTGCTCAAACCCTATCGAAATCAGGGCATTGCCTCTGCCCTGCTGACTGCTGTACTGAATTACGCAACACAACTGGGACTGGATCAGGTATTCATGCACGCCCAGGTTGATGTAGTGCCGCTTTATGAAAAATTCGGCTTCCACAGGCGAGGTGAAATTTTCCTCGAAGCCGACATCAAGCACCAGGAGATGTATAAATTCCTGAATAATAACAAAGAATAATCATGCACTTACACACCCCCTCTGCTAAATAACATTCAGTCTTACAAAAATAAGAATAAGAACTGTAAAATGCTGAAAATCCCTTATGCGCCTGTCGCGCAGGAGCTTTTTTATTGTATATCCTGGGTGAAACCAACGTTGAAGTTCGCATCGATACGGCAGAAGAAAATCGTAATCTTGCAGTGTCGCTAGCCAAACAGGCCCGTTATAGTCTAAACATTTTTAGCCAGGATCTGGATGCGTCTATCTTCAATAACAGACAGTTTGAACGCTGTATCTTTGATCTTGCAAGAAGGCACCCAACAGCTGAAATTCGCATTCTGACCAAGGATTCAATGAAAGCCGTCAGACAAGGGCATTGCCTGGTCCGGCTCGCACAGACCTTGACCAGCTCCGTATTCATCCATAATCCATCAAAAGAATACCAGGAAGAAATGTCTTCTTTTATGGTTGCTGACGGTGTTGGCCTGCTCTACAGAAGTAGCGGTATTGAACACAACTATGATGCAGCCGTTAACTTTATGTCCCCACAACGCGCAGGCAAGCTTGATGAGTACTTTAACGAAGTCTGGGAGAGAAGCGTACCGGATCCGCAGGTCAGGCGCCTGTACATGTAACACGAATGAAAAAATGCCGGCTTAACCCGGCATTTTTTTGTAATGACAACACTAACCACATCAATTAGCCGCTGCAGCCTTTAGATAATGTTGTTTAACCGGCTTGGGTTTTCCAAGGTAGTAACCCTGGACATAGTTGACACCAATTTCTTTCAGTGTGTTTAGTGTCTCCTCGTCCTCAACCCATTCGGCAATGGTGTGAAGCCTCATCGCTTCTGCCATCTGCTGTATCGATACCACCATAGCACGATCAATCGGATCACGACTCACATCCCTGACAAACGAACCATCAATCTTCAGGTAATTAACTGGCAGATTCTTCAGGTATGCAAAAGAACTCAGGCCGCTACCGAAGTCATCAAGTGAGAAGCGACATCCGAGCTGCTTGAGTTCGTTGATCAACGTTGTTGCCCGCACCAGGTTGGAAATAGCGATAGTTTCAGTAATTTCGAAGCATATATTTTCCATCGAGATATCAAGACTGTCTTTGAGTAGCACTATGTAGTCAAACAGATCTTCGTCGCTCAGCGAATCACCGGAAAGATTGATCGAGATTACATCATCAATACTGAAGCCCGAACCTGGATGTCCGCCATCAGCGATCATCTGGAAAACTTCATTAATTACCCAACGATCAATGCCTGACATCAGGTTATATCGCTCGGCAGCTGGTATAAAAGCACCTGGCGGTACAATATCGCCATTCTCGTCGATCATCCTTACCAGTACTTCGAAGTGCGTACTGGTCGATCCGGTAATACCTATAATTGGCTGCTTGTAGAGCACAAACCTGTTTTCTTCCATCGCATGCGTGATGCGCGCAGTCCAGTGCATTTCGCCGTGACGCTCAGCCACCAGCTCATCAGAATGCTCGTACACATGGACGCGATTTCGACCTGAATCCTTGGCCGCATAACAGGCAACATCGGCAGCGCTCATCACCTCTGCTATATCCAGCGTGGTTTCATCGATACTGACCAGGCCAATACTCACGCCGATGGTGAACACCTTGTCCTCCCAGACAAAACGAAAGTCTTTGATAGCTTCTCTTATCTTGTTTGCTATGACGGTTGCTTTATCGATTTCGCAATTTTCAAGCAAAATACCAAACTCGTCACCACCCAGGCGTGCAACAACATCACCACTTCTTAATACCTTGTGGAACAGCTCCGGGACCTGGCGCAATAATTCGTCACCTGCAACGTGGCCGCAGGTATCGTTGACAACTTTAAATTGATCAAGATCGAGATAGCACAATGAATGATGTCTCGGCTCCTGCTGGATATTCAGCAGGGCCTCCTTCAGATATTCTTCGAACTTCAAGCGGTTATACAGACCGGTTAGCATGTCGTGACTGGCCTGGTAAGACAGCTGTCGCGCCAGCTTACGGGTATGACTTACATCCTGGATAACCATGACGGCACCGATAAGGCTGCCTTCGTTATTCTTCATTGGCGCTACTGTAGCCTCGACAGCAATAACCTTGTTTTCTCCCGCTATCAACGAGGTATGTTCCGGCAGGAGCACAGTCTGTTGATTATCGAAACAGGTCTTCAAGGGATCTTCGATTGCTTCACCCGAAGCATCACTTACAAGGCGCACCAGGCTGGAAAGGTGTTGCTTGTACACAGCCTTATTGCTTGTACGAAATAACAGCTCAGCTGCAGGATTGATATATAAAACGGCACCGGTCAAATCTACGGTAATTACCGAGTCAGTAATCGATTTTAGCGTTACCTCCGCCTGTTCTTTCTGCCGCGAGAGTTCTTTCTCTGAATGTTCAGCACGGTTAAGCGCATGTTTTAATTTATCCTGGGAAGAAAGGATGGATTCGATAGCATTATTAATAAAACCGCCCAGGTAACCGAATTCGTCTTTTCTGCTGTCATCAAAGCGCACAGAGTCATTGCCGTGCGAAAATAACATCGCTGCACCTACCATCCTGTTAAATGGACCACTCAGCACACGATGAAGAATCTGCTGTAAGACCAGTCCAAATACGAATACGGATAAACCGATAGTAAGTAAAACGTCTTTACGGATATTCCGCACCTGTTGTTTCAGGTTTGGATAGAACACGGATAAGCTAATCGACTTCGGTATGGTTGAGCCATCCTGATAGTAGTGGAGTGAATAGGGAAACACGTTATCATCAGCACCCTTGTCACCCAGCGTTATGTTCATATCGTCTTTGGAGAGGACGACAGCAGTAAATCCCATGTCATCTCGCAATTGATTGACCTTGAGTTTTATCTTGGAAATAAGTACATCAGTACGCGATTGCAGAGACTGCGCTTCCAGTATTCCCTCCAGTTCATAAGCCAGGATACGTGAATTCAATCGATTCTGGCTGTACAGTTCACTCTCTTTACCCTCGAGCAGAATAACCGATATGCCAAGACCGACAACGACAAGTGCCCAGAATACAATTCCGGTTATTCTTGCTGGCAGCCTGGCCTGAAACTGATCGTCTTGATGCATGACAGGCACGATTACTTGAACCCGGCCCAGCGCAGACCCAGATGCATGGGACAAACACCGCTGGCGCCCGCTCCCATGATGGCAAAGCCCATAAACCAGGGGATAAACCACAACATTTCGATCTCGTATTCATGGACCAGGATGAGGCTGGAAGCGAGTACTGACGCCATGACAACACGCCATACACTCAAAGCATCGACATTGAACCGATGTCGTGAATTTAGGGAAAAGAGGCCATGATCGAGCGAGATATGCCCGGCTTTTTGAAAAGACGTTGTCAGGCGCATACCTGATAGTCCTTCGAGCATTAGTAGTACGACAAGGCCATAAATCATGTATTCAAAGTCAAAATATAATGCGACCAGTATGTAGACGCCTACAAGGAACAAGTAAGTCCGTTCGTTCATGATAATTGACCGCATAATAACTACCTGGCTATTCCATCAGACTGTTCAGTATTGCAATTGATACCCGCCATCCATTGGTAAAAATCAATCATGATCGAGTTAATGTCCTGAACAGATAACCAGATATCTCCAACCACAAATGGCATTATCTGACCAAAATACAGCTAAATATCTGGATCCATTCCATTAAAAACACGATAAAGCCATGATTTCTGTCGGTGCAATACTGCATACACCAAGAAGAAAGGTATCTTATTGATTAATAAGATAGTATTTTTGAGCACTTAGTCATTAATATAGCAGACTGCGGCCTGAAAACTCGGATTTTGTCTTAATTTTTAGATCAGGAAGGCAATTTTGCTGACAACGTGTTAATCAAATGAGGTCCTGCATAGATAAAGCCGGTGTAAACCTGCACCAGGGAAGCGCCCATCTGCAGTTTTCGAGCCGCATCTTCCGGTGCCATGATGCCACCTACGGCAATCACCGGCATCTTGCCGTCGAGCACTTCAACAAGCACCTGAAGTACATGATCAGAGACGTTTTGTACGGGCCGTCCGCTTAAGCCCCCCTGCTCGTTCGCCAGCCTGGTACACCTGAGTTGAGGTCGCTGATTGGTGGTATTGGTTGCAATCACGGCATCAATCTCATTCGCAATCAGAGTAACCGCCAGGTCTTTAATATCATTATCACTCAGATCTGGTGCAATTTTAACGGCTAGCGGTTTGTAGCCATGGATGTTACTCAACGCGGATTGTCTCTGCTTCAAACTGTGCAACAGTCGATTGAGCTCTTCACCATGTTGTAATTCGCGTAAACCCGGTGTATTCGGCGACGAGATATTTACGGCGATATAGTCAGCGTGCTCATACACCCGGTCGAATGCGCTGACATAATCATCTACAGCATTTTCCAGTGGTGTATCTTTATTTTTACCAATATTGATGCCTATGACACAGTTGCGCCGACTTCTCTTGACATTATTCACCAGGTAATCGACACCTTCGTTATTGAATCCCATACGATTAATAATGGCCTCATCTTCGGCAAGGCGAAACAGACGTGGTTTTGGATTACCCGGTTGCGGCCGTGGTGTTACGGTACCGATCTCGACAAATCCGAATCCACAGGCAGCAAGTGCATCAATATGATCACCGTTCTTGTCCAGCCCGGCTGCGAGACCAACGGCATTGGGAAACTCTATACCCATGACTGTTACCGGTCGATGCGTACGTTTTCCGAACAGCAAGCGTGATAAACCAAGCCTGTAGGTAAGCTCCAGCAGTCCCATGGAAAAGCGATGCGCGCGCTCGGCTTCGATTCTGAACAACAGCGGTCGCATTAACGGGTACAGGTTCATCATTCTGTTGGTCTCACGCAATCTACGATCAGCTGCAGGCTGCGGTTATTTCTGAATTCATTGATACTCATACGATAGGCGGCATGTACTTTATCCAGTGAAGGCAAATCATCACTCAAGGTATTGAATGCAATCGCATCAACCACACCTTCACCACCAGCATGGCGTAATTGCAGTTTTAAGTGTTTTTCACCGACGATTTTCCAGTTCAGAATTTCGAATGTATTATCAAACAAAGGTTCCGGGAAGTGCTGCCCCCAGGGTCCGCCTTTTTCAAGTTCTGCCGCTGTTTCCAGCGTCATTTCTTCCGGTTCTATACTGCCATCGGTTTCCACGACTTCCTCAAGTTCATCATCGCTGAGACATGCGCCGACTTCATCTTCGAATGCCTGTTTAAATGCCGCAAAATTTTCTTTATGAATACTCAAGCCTGCAGCCATGGCATGACCACCAAACTTGTTGATCAGGCTCGGATGACGTGTCGCAATGGTATCGAGCACATCGCGTATATGTAGTCCCTTGATCGATCGTGCAGAACCTTTTATCTCAGTATTGTCAGCATCATCACTGGCATCTGCAAATGCAACAACAGGCCGGTGAAAGCGTTCCTTGACACGCGATGCAAGCAATCCGATAACACCCTGGTGCCAACCAGGATCATACAGGCATAGTCCGGCATGGATCTGTTCAGTCTGCATCGTTTCCAGCATGTTGTTCATATCATCCATCGCCTGTTGCAACATACCCTGTTCAATCTGTTTGCGCTGATTGTTCAACGCATGCAATTCGGATGCGATACTGTCTGCAACGTCATCTGAATCGGTTATCAAACATTCTATACCCGCAGACATATCTTCCAGCCTGCCGGCTGCATTCAGACGTGGACCGATAAAAAATCCCAGGTCAACGCTGCTGCATTTATTCGCATCTTTACCTGCAGCATGGAATAGTGCCCTGATACCGGCACAGGCCTTGCCACTGCGAATTCGTCTTATGCCCTGCTCCACCAGGATACGATTGTTGGTATCCAGCGGCACCACGTCTGCCACCGTACCCAGTGCAACAATATCGAGCAGCTGAGCCATGTTAGGTTCTGTACGATTGTTACCAAACCATTGCCTGTCTCTCAATGCAGACCTCACAGCCAGCATTAAATAGAAAGCGACACCGACCCCGGCGATCGATTTGCTCTCAAATTCACAACCGGGTTGATTTGGATTAACGATAGCTGCGGCTTCAGGTAGCTCACGTCCGGGTAAATGGTGATCGGTAACAACAACCTGCATACCTTTCGCATTTGCAGCTTTGACACCCTCAATACTGGAAATACCGTTGTCAACGGTTATCAGCAGATCGGGGGAATATTGCGTAGCAACGTCAACAATTTCCGGGGTCAGGCCATAACCATACTCAAAACGGTTGGGTACCAGGTAATCAACATTGTTCGTGCCAAACATATTCAATGCACGTATGACGAGCGCTGTACTGGTTGCACCGTCAGCATCATAGTCACCAACTATAAGAATGTTGCTGCCCGATGTAATGGCATTAGCAACAATTTCAGCAGCAGCTTCAATACCTTTCATCTGGTGAAAACTGATCAAGCGACTGAGCGAGTAGTCGATCTGGTCGATACTGTTGATATGCCGGTTTGCATAAACGCGTTTCAACACAGGATGCATTGATGCTCCCTGCAGTGCTTCGGGGATATCTTCATGACGTCGAAGTATTTTTCTTAGGCGCTTATGTTTCGACATAATCCTGCAGACGTGCTTTTTTCCAGAACTGTAAGTTAATAGCTGAAGGTAACAAACGGTATTTTATGCCATTACAGGGGTAGACATCGAGGCTTGCCTTGCCTGCCCTTGCGAGTTCAACGATGGGCAATAGCCAGACATTGACAAGATCACCAAGCGCGTTGTGCCAGGCAGCTGCATCACCATAACAAGCTGGCTGGTTTAGCTGCTCGAATGTTATCAGCGAGTGCGTACCCGGGTTCATATGATTAGCCAGTTCGTTGACATCAGTTAGAGCTGTAAACGAAATATCATGCAGCCTGGCCATGCCAGCCGTTAGCATGTCATCTGTCCATACCCGGGTAATATCCGGATTTCCTTTAGCTGGCAAGCACCCCTCTCCCCATAACCAGATGCTGTTTATTGCAGCCTGTCCGCGCTGTTCACGTGCTGTATTGACACTACTCATGTGCAACAGCATCTGTATTTCGTTGAGTAACGACTTCCAGTAGCCCGCGCTTTTTCCTTCTGGTAATAAATGGTTTATGTTGCGTCCTGCAGCATCATGTAATGGTGTGGTTGTAAACTCACAATCATCAAGCTTGATAAACCAGTTATTGCTATCTGCGAGCAAGACAGACAGACCATCTTCAGCAAGATGCTGGTTTAATTCATCCACCAGTTTTTCGGCCTCATCAGTGCGTAAATTCAGCGACTGACTGTCAGTGAGAATGGCACGGTCCATGTCAGCCTGGAGATTCACCGGGTCTGCGCGAACCCAGCAAGCTTCTCCGGGATCTATGCCCACACCCTCAAGACTGAGCGCTGCATGCGGGATTTTGCCTGATGTATTAATATCAAACAGCTTTGCTAACTGGTTGGCAAAACCCGTCATAGAAGTACTGGTTGCACGGGCCGGTTTTAACAGCTTGAGCAGATCGCTGGCTGCCGGGTGAGTCTCGTCAATCTCTGGAATCGGGCCACATAATCCCGGTATTACCAGGCTGATCTTAACGCTCATCTCTTGCGCTTATGCCGATTGCTTTCGTCTGTATTCGAACAGGCAGATACCGGTCGCAACAGATACGTTAAGACTCTCAACCCGCCCCTGCATAGGAATGAAAACCAGCTCATCACAGGTCTCGCGGGTAAGCCGCCGCAAGCCCTCACCTTCTGATCCCATCACCAGGGCCATGCGCCGGTTCGTCGTACTGTCATAAATACTACTTGATGATTCGCCAGCGGTTCCAATCACCCATACATTTTCATCTTTCAGCTGTTTCAGCGTTTGAGCAATATTGGAAACCTGGATAAATGGCGTAGTCTCGGCCGCACCACTGGCAACATTACGTACCACGGCTGTCAGTCCTGGAGAACGGTTTTTGGAGACAATAACCGCATCCACACCGGCGGCATCAGCAGAACGCAGACAGGCACCCAGGTTATGCGGATCCTGAATATCATCGAGTACCAGCAGAAAGACATCATCTTTCGCCAGAATGGCTTTTAGTGAGGTCGTATTGCGCTCACCCGCACGAATTCTTGCCACAACACCCTGGTGTTTCTGTTCGGCACTTTTCTTCTGCAGCACATCGCGTGAACAGGTTTCCACAGATATACCCCTGGATCCCGCCAAACCCAGAATCTTTTGAATTCGCTTGTCTTTTCTACCTGATTGAACCCAGATTTGCAGCACCTGTTCCGGGTTGTTTCTAAGGAGTGATTCAAC
>JARFRD010000158.1 GCA_029287435.1 Gammaproteobacteria bacterium | reverse complement strand
GCGGCCGGGATGTTGTGCTTATCAAGCACGAATTCCCATTCTTCCGGTCCCATCACCGTTGCTACATGCCCCGGCGCTATCAATGCATCAAAACCCGGTGAACCCGACTCCAGTAACATGGCTACGGCCGGCCAGGTCAGGCGACCGGATAGCAATACAGAAAGATTATCAGGCACACCTTCGACCATCATCGCTGCCACCGGCGCCGTGGTGGTTTCAAATCCGGCGGCGAAAAACACAACAGGTTTATCCGGATTCTGTTCGGCGATGTGCACCGCTTCAGTGGGCGAGGCTATGGGCCGGATATCTGCACCCTGTGCTTTGGCCTGCTCCATGGTCCGCGCCTGCGTTTTTTGAACATTGACCGGTACACGTAGCATGTCGCCGAACGCCACCATGATGACGTCTTCATTCAAGGCGAGCTGTATCGCTTCAAACACATCCTCTTCGGGACAGATGCATACAGGACAACCCGGGCCCGGAACCAGCTCGATATAATCGGGCAATGCCTTACGCAGGCCTGCCATCGTTATCGAACGTTCGTGACCACCACAGACGTTCATGATTTTAACGCGCCCCTGCTGCGGCAGCGCATGAATGCGCTCAAGCCATAGTCTGGCAGCAGATTGAGCGTTGGCAGTCATGCCTACACAGCATCCTCATCGTGTTGATGATGGTGCGTATGATGCGCTTGATGATGGTGATGACCATGATCATGCTCGTGGTCGTGAGCGTGACCAGTCTGCACCGGATGCTGTTCAAGATACTGTTTACGACTATCGATCTGCTGGCTGATCCAGTCGAGCCAGAAGTCCATGCCGGCATTGTTCTTTGCTGACAGCTCCGCGACCGGTGCGGTACTGGCAATATCACGAAGATAACGCTTTGCTGACTCGGGTTTGAAATCGTCGAGCACCGGTAATAAATCACTCTTGCTGATCAATACCAGGTCTGCAGTGCGAAACATAACAGGATACTTGGCCGGCTTGTCGTCACCTTCCGGCACGGATAACAGGGTAACGTTCAGGTGTTGCCCAAGGTCAAAACTTGCCGGACATACGAGGTTACCGACATTCTCGATAAACACGACGTCAAATTTTGAAAGGTCGAGATTATGTAACGCCTGGTGAATCATGTGCGCATCAAGATGGCAGGCGCTACCTGTTGCTATCTGAATCGCCTCTACCCCATGTTTGCGAATACGCTCGGCATCATTCTCGGTTTCAAGGTCACCTTCGATAACAGCCATTCTGAGACCAGCACCCAGCTGTTGAATGGTTGCTTCAAGCAAAGCTGTCTTGCCTGCGCCGGGAGAAGACATCAAGTTGATCGCGAGCACATTATGCTGATCAAAATGATCACGATTATGTTTTGCCGTGTGATCATTCTCGTGTAGCAGGTTATGTAACACGCTCACCGCTTCACGGCCACTCTCGGTCTTTTCAAGCTTGCCACCCGGGCGAATCAGACTCTCGTTTCCGTGGGTAATATTACAACCACAAGTGTCACACATAGATAACTCCCGTTTTAATAGTTATATGTTGTAAGTTGTAAGTTGTAAGTTGCATGTATTGATTTAATCGAACTTATAACTTTAAACTTATGACTTTCAACTTTGTATCAATGCAGCGTTTCTGCAGTAGCTTGTTCAGCTTTCTCAAGCTCAACACTCATCAACATTAATTCATCACCACTGACCAGTGTCGTTCGCCAGTCTCCACATTGCGCACATACCAGTTTGTTTGGTGATGCATCGGATTCAGTACCGCAGCTATTGCATTTAACGCGTATAGGTAATTGTTCGACAACCAGTTCTGCATGCTCTGCAATCGTGCCTGCGCTGGCAATCGGGTAAGCATTCTTCAGCAATTGTACTTCAACACCGGACAATGGTCCCATACCGATGACAATCGAGGTTACGCTGGCTGCATTACGTTCCTGCGCAATACTTTCGACCTGGTTCATCAGCGACTGGCAAATTGCAAGCTCGTGCATCTCAGACACCTGCTTCCAGCATCTGGTCGTAAAGCTCCCATGCTGTCTGTGCTTCCTGTTCGGAAATTTTCTGTATGGCATAACCCACATGCACAACAATATAGTCATCAACGCCGAGTTCTTCTTCCTGCATCATGAAAAGACTGACGTCACGCTTAACGCCTTTTGCTTCGCAATGTGCAGTAAATCCATCAATGGATTTTATTTGCATAGGTATACCAAGACACATGGAATAATTCTAACCGGTATGTATTAGTTGAAAGTAATATACATTTAACGTGACAAAATACGCTAACAAGTTGACCTGTGTCAACAAGGGTCATATGATGCGCTGATAAAAAGTTTCACGAACTCCTACAAGGCAAATCAATGACCTCTAGCGAAACTTTAATTCTGGGGATTGGCAATACCCTGCTCTCCGATGAAGGCGCAGGTATACATGCGTTGAAGCTTCTCCAATCAGAATATCCTGATATACCAAATCTTACCTTTCTCGATGGCGGCACTCTGAGCTTCACCCTGGCCACATGGATTGAAGACTGTGACAATCTGATCGTATTTGATGCTGCCGAACTCCATCAGCCAGCCGGCACTGTTAAAACCTATGTAGGCGCCGACATGGATGAGTTCCTCGGCACCAGCAAACGCAGCGCACATGAAGTCGGCCTGCTCGATCTGATGGATATCGCGCGCATCACCGAGCATCTACCCGAGAATCGTGCACTGATCGGTATCCAGCCGGAATATATGGACTGGGGCATGGAACCGACAGATGCAGTAAGAAAGGGACTTGAGCAGGCAGTTAAGGAAGCCATTACTTTAATCAGACAATGGCAGGAAGTTAATACAGATCAAGAATTTTCTGCATCGAAACAGTATTGTAACAATTCTAGTGCAGCATAAATTGAGCTGATACAGGGGCATATAACAATGGAACAAACAATTCTTATCCCGATAGACGGTTCTGAATCCACCGATGAAACACTGGTTTATGTGCGTTCAATTTCCCCAAAAGAAACAACGCGCATAATTCTTTTGCATGTAACACCAACTGTTGATACTGCACGTGCAGCTCTCGATACCCACCCTAATGTGAATATCATTTATGAAGCACTCGATTTCGAGGGCTGGTCTGTTGACCGCGAAGTTCGCATGGGAGACCCGGTCAGGGAAATCATCAAAATGGCGATCTTGACGCCGGCTACATTGATAGTTATGTCTACACATGGCCGCTCCGGAATTGAGCGCATTCGTGAAGGCAGCGTTACAGAGCAAGTACTGAAACAGTCGCCCTGCCCTATTTTCATACTGCACAGCACACGACCGGAACCTGTGCAGCCAAGAACCGAAGATCTGTTCAGACGTATTCTGGTTCCTCTGGATGGATCTGATGCATCTTCAGCCATAATGGAGTGTGTAGAGCACTTTGCCAAGATGCACGATTCGGAAGTTATTCTGTTCCATGATGAACTGGCGCATATCGAATCCGAAGATGAAAAGGCTGCGATCAAGGCCAAGCTACAGGACCAGAGTGTAGAGCTGGCCAATACCGGGCTCAAGGTCTCATTGGATATGACCACATACAAACACCCAATCAGGGAAATTCTTGATCGCGTTGATGCCATGGATATTGACCTGGTATCAATGGCAACGCATGGTAATGATGGCGACAAGATCGCAATGGACGAATCAGTCACCGCAGAAGTCATACGCCATGCGAACTGCCCGTTACTGGTCTGGTCTGCCGAGCCTCAGTGCCCGATCATAACCGCATAGAATGACTATGCCAGAAACTGCCACCAGCCCATTTAATATACAGATCGGCAATGACCTCACGTGGAATGTCATGCCGCTGTTACATGAAGTCAAACATGCTCTTAACAAGCTGATAGAGAGTGGCGAAACAACAGTTATAGATTTACGCAGTATTCCACTTGCACCTGGTGAAGAAGACAGGATTCTGCAGACACTGGGCGTGGGCGAAATACAGGCGAAACTGAACGCACTGGGACCCAGTGAAATCACTGAAACCCGGTATGCAGGTATATGGATTGTTACTCATTACAATGATGAAGAAGATATTATCGGCCGGTTTATAGAAGTAACCATGATGCCTGAAATTCTTTGCTCGCAACGTGAAGATATGATTGCTGCGTACGAAGCATTTGATACAACCCTGGAAGAAAACAACGAGTCATCGGTGGAGAAATCGGAATGACAAATAAATTTGACGATAAGAACAAGACACTTGGAGATACCTTGCGTAGTCGGGGTATTTCCCGTCGCAGCTTCCTGAAATTCTGTGCTGCGACTGCATCGATGATGGCGCTTCCACCCGCCATGATCCCGAAAGTCGCTCATGCACTGGAGAATGCGAAAAGACCTTCCGTCATCTGGCTGTCTTTCCAGGAATGCACCGGCTGTACCGAATCACTGACACGTTCGCATTCAGCGACCATTGAAAACCTGATTTTCGACTCCATTTCACTGGACTATCACCACACGCTGCAGGCTGCTTCCGGTCATGCTGCCGAGGCCGCGCGAGAAGCAGCCATGGAAGAAAATCATGGCAATTACATTCTGGTCGTCGATGGCTCGATCCCGATGGATAATCCCGGTTATTCAACCATCGCCGGCATCAGCAACTATGACATGCTGATGGATACTGCCAAAGGCGCTGCAGCCATTATCGCTGTCGGCACCTGTGCAACGTATGGCGGCATTCCACATGCGAAACCGAATCCAACCGGCGCGGTATCGGTCGGTGATTTAATCAAGGACAAGCCCATTATAAACGTACCCGGTTGTCCACCGATCCCGGTCGTCATTACCGGCGTGGTCACCCATTTCCTGACTTTTGGCACCATCCCCGAGCTGGATCATATCGGTCGACCCAAAGTATTTTATGGCCAGAGCATTCACGACAGATGCTACCGTCGACCTTTCTATGACAAGGGCCTGTTTGCCGAGACTTTTGATGATGAAGGCGCCCAGAAAGGCTGGTGCCTGTTCAAGCTCGGTTGCAAAGGGCCGACTACCTACAACGCCTGCGCAACCACCAAGTGGAATAACGGTACCAGCTTCCCGATTGAGGCCGGACACCCATGCATCGGTTGTTCGGAACCCGATTTCTGGGATGGTGGCGGCTTCTACAAGGCCCTGTCAATGCCAACAGAAAACATTACGCAAACAGCACTGTACACAGCAGCCGGTGCTGCAGCAGTTGGTGTCGCGGCTGGTGCGCTTAACCGCGCCAAGAAAAATGCGGCCACCAAGGCGCATCCCAACACGACTATAGAAGACCTTGAAAAATAGGCAGGCGACATGAGGAGAACACTATGACTGAAATTGATTTTCTGAACTGGGTGCGTGGCCCCGGTTTCCAGATTGCCACTATCATCTTCGTTGCCGGAGTCCTGATAAGAATTTTCGAGATTATCCTGCTTGGCAGAAAAGCTAATCTTGCCGAAGCCAAGGGTTCTGAAATGTCGAGTGGTCTCAGAACGATTGTGACTCGATCAGTACCTCAAGCTGACTCGTTCAAGCGTTCGACGTTTACCATCGTCACCGGGTACATCTTCCATATAGGACTCTTCGTCACGATATTCCTGTACGCACCCCATATCCTGTTGATCAAGGATATTGTCGGTATCAGCTGGCCGGCACTGCCAACACCCGTCGTCGATGCCTTTGCAGTCATCAGTATTATTTCCCTGCTTGCAATACTGATTCACCGGTTTAGTAACAAGGTACTGCACTACCTGACCAATTTTGAAGATCTGCTGGTATGGTTTGTGACCATTGCACCGCTGGTGACTGGATACATTGCGTTCCATCGTATCGGCTTTACGGCACCAACACTGCTGGGCATTCATATTCTAAGCGTGGAAATACTAATGATTGTGTTCCCTTTCACCAAGTTAATGCACGCATTCACGTTATTCATGGCACGTTGGTATAACGGTGCCATATCAGGTTACCGGGGGGTAGAGTCATGAGCGCATCTTTAGAAAAAGGTATCAATGCACTGAAGGAACAGGTTGACTCATCTGTCGCCGCGTTTTTCAGCAGCTGCGTGCATTGCGGCATGTGTGCTGATGCCTGTCTTTTCTATACAGAAACAGGGGGCCCTGAACGAACACCGATCAACAAGACCGAACCGCTTCGCAGGATCTGGAAATCTGAATACACACTGTTTGGTCGTATCGGTAAATTGTTCGGCCTGACCAAACCCGTCACCGACGAACTACTCGCAGATTGGGAAACCCTGGTGTATGACAGTTGCACCCTTTGTGGACGCTGCTCCATGGTCTGCCCTGTGGGCAATGATATTGCTGCGATGATTCGTAAAACACGCGAAGGCATGGCCGCTGCTGGTCATGCACCTGACGGCCTTATCGGCGCCACAAAACGTGCTGTTACCATAGGCAGCCCCATGGGTGTCAAATTTCCTGCACTACAGGCACAGATTAAACACGTGGAAAATGACACGGGCATGACCATTCCAGTGGATGTTGTGGGTGCCGACTACATGCTGCTGTTATCGTCGATGGAAATCATGAACTTTCCCGAGTTCATTGAAGCTGTTGCGAAAATATTCGACAAGGCCGGTGTCACCTGGACTATCTCGAGTGAAGCCTTCGAAGCTACCAACAGCGGCATCCAGATTGGCGTATCCGACATTGCTGCCGAACTGGTTCAACGGATTGTCGATGCTGCAGAGAAACTGAAAGTTAAAACCGTGATCAGCCCTGAATGCGGCCATGCCTACATGGCTATTCGCTGGGATGGACCCAACCTGGTCGGTAAGCCTTTTGACTTCAAGGTCAGGCACATACTCGAAGTTCTGGATGAATTCCGCAAGGATGGCCGACTGAAAACCACCGGTAAAGAAAGCCAGCGTCTCACTTATCACGATCCATGCCAGATCTCGCGTCGCGGTGGTGTTATTGATGAACCTCGCAACCTGCTCAACATGATTGCGGATGATTTCGTGGAAATGCCCGATGCCGGCAAGATGAACTGGTGCTGTGGTGCCGGTGGCGGTGTCAGCTCCAATGAACGCGCTAATGAAATCAGGCTGAAAGTTTTCCAGCGCAAGAAAGACCAGCTGGATGAGATCAAGCCGGATGCTATTGTCAGCGCCTGCTCAAACTGCCGTATTCATCTCGAGGACGGACTTGAGGAATATCACATGGAGATACCGCTGCTGAGTCTGACTGAAACCCTGGCAGAACACCTGGCTGACTAACCGGGTAAACTAATAAATATAACGATTTGAGGATTTAACATGAGTGACAGAATTGTCGTTGACCCGATTACCCGAATCGAGGGACATCTGCGCATCGAAGCCCAAATGGAAGGCGACAAGATCGCAAGTGCCTATTCTTCTGGCACCATGGTTCGCGGTATCGAAACCATTCTGAAGGGCCGCGACCCGCGTGATGCCTGGGCATTTGCACAGCGTATCTGCGGTGTATGCACGTTGGTGCATGGCTTGGCTTCTATCCGTTCAGTAGAAAATGCACTGAACTACCAGGTTCCGAAAAATGCTGACCTGATCCGCAACCTGATGAACGGCGCGCAGTATATCCATGACCACGTCATGCACTTCTATCACCTGCATGCGCTGGACTGGGTTGATGTTGTTTCTGCACTCAGCGCTGATCCTAAAGCCACCTCTGAACTGGCACAGTCACTGAGCAATTATCCAAAGTCATCACCCGGCTACTTCGCCGACATGAAGAAGAAGCTGAAAGACTTTGTCGAGGCCGGACAGCTTGGCATCTTCGCCAAGGCATACTGGGGCCATCCAGCTTACAAACTGCCACCAGAAGCCAACCTGATGGCTGTGGCGCATTATCTTGAAGCTCTCTCATGGCAGCGTGACGTTGCCCGCTTGCACACTATTTTTGGTGGTAAAAATCCGCACCCGAATTTCGTTGTTGGCGGTGTGCCCTGCCCGATTGACCTGAATTCTGATTCAGCAATTAACGCCAAGCGTCTTGCCCAGGTGCAGGACATCATCAACCAGATGAATACCTTTGTAGAACAGGTTTATATTCCTGACACCCTGGCGATCGCCAGTTTCTACAAGGACTGGGGCAGCCGTGGTGAAGGTCTGGGCAACTTCCTGACCTATGGCGACTTTCCTTCCAATGGGATGGAAGACCCGACGGGTTACCTGATTCCTGGCGGTGCCATTCTGAATCGCGACCTGAGCACGATTCATGAGGTCAACATGCATGATAGCAGCGAGATCCAGGAATACGTCGCACATTCCTGGTACGACTACGACGGTGGCAAAACTACAGGCCTGCATCCCTATGATGGCGAAACCAAGCTGAATTACACTGGCCCTACTCCGCCCTACGACCACCTCGATGTTGATCAGTCCTACTCATGGCTGAAGTCACCGCGCTGGAAAGGCAACGCCATGGAAGTTGGCCCGCTGGCACGTGTACTGATGCTGTATGCATCCGGCCATGACCAGACCAAGGATCTGGTTGGCATGACACTGAATAAACTGGATGTGCCTGTCGAAGCCCTGTTCTCTACTTTGGGTCGCACTGCTGCTCGTACACTGGAAACCAAGATTTTCGCCGATGCCATGCAAGGCTGGTACGATGACCTCGTGGCCAATATCAAGGCCGGAGATACCCGCACCTTTAACGAAGTACTTTGGGAACCTTCTTCATGGCCGAAACAGGCACAGGGTGTTGGCTTCATGGAAGCACCTCGTGGCGGCCTGGCTCACTGGATTGTTATCGAGGACGAGCGCATTAAAAACTACCAGGCTGTGGTCCCGAGCACCTGGAACGCCGGTCCGCGTGATGCAAATGGCCAGCCAGGTGCCTATGAAGCTGCTCTCGAAGACAATCACACGATGCACGATCCTGAACAACCCATAGAAGTCCTGCGTACCATTCACAGCTTCGATCCATGTATTGCCTGTGCTGTTCATATGACAGATCCTGACGGCAAGGAACTGACAACGGTTAAAGTACGCTGATTATTCTGGAGCTACATAATGCACATAAAGAAACTATTTATCCGCTTATTATCCGCAACAACACTATCAAGTGTGGCAAGTTCGGCTGCCTTGGCACACCCCGGGCACGAAGTTGCGAACAGTTTTCACGCAGCAATACACGGCGAACACCTGCTCATTGTACTCACCGTTGTTGTAGCAATTGCAATAGGCGTGATACTGAAGCATTGACCTACTTGTTCGCACACAAGTGCAAACACAAATGCGATATAAAAAACCGGGATATACTTTATTCCGGTTTTTTTTATTCACGCTGATGACAAAAATTACGCGATAAATACTGTTATTACTATTCAATGAATAGATGTCTGATTTCGGCTAGAAGCGGACTGTACAACTGAAATTAAAAGCCCCTCACTTGAGGGGCTTTTAACAGGTATATTGTCCCCAGTTTTACACCTGAACGATAATGAAAACCTGGTATTAAGAGGAAACTATGATTAAAGCTGCAGGCATGATTCTGAGTGTAAGTATATTGTTGTATGGATGCGCGGCTTCCTCGGCAAAACAGCAAAAACCGGCAAATGTGACATCAAACCCGAGTGGCGCGGAAGTATACGCAGACGGCAAGAAACTGGGGGTAACACCGCTACGCTACAAACTTTACAAAGCTTTTCCTGCCAGCTGGAAGGATGCTATGTACCAGGCACATGGTGTACTTACAGTTAAACTGGATGGCTGCAATGATTTTACACTGCAGGTTAATGATTACATCTTGAGTAATCCTATCCACGCCGAACTCGAATGTAATGAAACAGTAAAATCTTTATCGACAACAACGGACACACAGGATAAGGATAAATCAATCGTAGCTCCGACTGTGAAACCAGTCGGCGACACAGAACAAAGACTGAAAGAGCTTGAGGATTTATATAGCAAGGGTGTTATTACAAAAGATGAGTACACCGGGACTCGAGAACGCATACTCAGCGAACATTAATATTAAAGAGACAGACTCGTTGATATATGGTTTCAAGGTAGCTTTACACTACCAATAGCTTCTTCCTGTTATGAGCATTTCTTTAGTTCACAACGTAAAAAAATATTCTGTTTCTTCTGCATCCAGTCGATAAATTTTTTCACATAGCCTGACTTGGTATCATCCATTTCAGAAAAATGAACACCAAGCTTCAAACGATCCTTCGAGTATTCATAATCTAACCAGGCTATATCGGCGTTAATATCTAAACTATTTTCCTCAGCAAAATCTGGATGGAAAATATTTAAATGGAGACAACCATAACTACTTGCTTCCCGCTCAGTATCCATATCCTTAAATAAAGGTGTGTCTTTTGGTATCGTCAGTCCAGCTCCCGTTTCACTTATGTCGACCACCATACCGCACTCAATACTCTCATCTGACATGGAGCGCGAATAACAGTCGATGCGTGGTACAGATCTATTCTCCTGCATATCACCCATAATATCCTCACATGGATAGTTAAGTTGTTATAGTAAAGTTTTTTATCTCAGATGAACAAATAATATCCGTATTGAAATACCACTTCAATGTCCTATATCGGCCAATAGTGGACGGTCAGCACAAATAAAAACGGCTCCCAAAGGAGCCTAATATACTTATCTTTTATGCACCTAAGATTTCTTTCTTCTGGCAACCCCGATAAGACCGGAGCAAAACAACCATATACCGGCGGGTAGAGGCACTGCAGATGCTGATGGAATCAGATCCAGTGTACCCCGAAAATTCATGATGCCAGTGTTGAAGGCATCAGCACTGGTTGCATTAGAGCCAGACTGGGAAATAGCACGCATGTATGCCCAGATATAAAACTCATCCCCGTTTGAGACATGTAACATAACCTGACCGCTGTCGGCCATCATATTCATAAAGTTATGTTTCATATGAATGAAATAAAGCAATACTACTGTTAAATTATCTGACACCAATAAATGATATTCTTACAGACTGATGAATACCTTCTTTGGGTCGGCAATAAAAATGAGCTAGACGTTATTGAGAATAGTTCTTATTTTCGACTGAATCACTTCGTCTGCATACATGCTATCGGTTAAAAGTATCGATTCGTTAGTTTCGTCACGATAAATACATCTTCAAAGTAACCAATATTGCAATTCCCATGTAACTAATTCGCTTTGTGCAGGTCATAATGTAGATTTGCATCACTTTTTATGGTGATATTTTAATTATGAAAAACACGATTTTGCTGTCAATTATGGCCATGCTGAGTTCACCTGCTCTGGCGTATACATTTGACAATGACCTTTTCAAAGATGAAAACGGTGTACGAAACTGGCAGCACCTGGCGAATACCGTCGGCGGCATTTTGCTGGTTCTGTTATTGATAGTGACCGTCTACCTGTTTATAGCGCGTCGCAGGGCTTACCGGGCAAACCGCGAGTTAACAGCTATCAGAAATGAACTGGAGATTCGAGTAAAGGAGCGAACGGCAACTCTGGATGAGTCCAATAAGCTTTTGCTGGAGAGTAATCGACTGTTGGAAAACGAAGTCTCACAGCACAAGATTACTGCCGATCAGCTACGTTCTTCCGAATCGTATATCAAGGATATTTTAACCTCGATGCCGTTGATGCTGGTGGGCCTGGATAAAAACGGCATCATCACCCACTGGAACAAGAAGGTCGAAGAGGTTTCAGAAATCTCATCAGAAGAGGCACTGGGTAAAACGCTTTGGGAAGCTTATCCGCAGTCGACCGTTCTTCCTGAACATGTTCAGCAATCGATGGTACGTAATGAAATAATTCATCTCAAGCAAAGCCTGCGCAGTCTCTATTATTACGAGATTACCATTTACCCGTTACAGGAGCCTGATGCGGGTGTTGTTATCCTTGTCGATGACGTGACGAAGCAAACCGCTGCTGAAAATATGTTGATTCACAATGATAAATTATCATTTATGGGTGAGTTGGCTTCGACCATGGCTCACGATATTAACCTGCCGCTGCAGGGGTTGATGATGGATTTACAACGCTTTCAGCGGATTATTAATAACAGCAGTGTCGTTGATCCAGAACAGGCCTCTGGTAGTGATGAAGCGCAAAAGCTGAACACAATAATCACCGATATGTCTGCCAAGGGCGAACAGGTCTCAACCATTATCAGTAATTTGCTAGCGTTCTCCCGAAGCCGGACAGGTAAAAAACAAACGGCCAACATTGTTGAGGTAATGGAAAACAGTATCAGACTCGCCAATGAAGTCATTTCTGTTTCGGAAAAGCTACCATTTAAGCAGATTAAACTTGAACGCAAGTTCGAAAAAAATCTACCCCTTGTGCCCTGTTATGTCACCGAACTACAGCAGGTTTTGTTAAGCCTGTTTCGTCATGCCTGCCATGCACTGTCGCTGAAAAATGAAGTTGAGGGCTTCGAACCGGCAATCAAGATTAACCTGTCAGCAAGTTATGACAATCTGTGGATTAAAATCACGCACAATGGACTTGGACTTACGGCTGAAGAGCAAATGCATCTGTTTGAACCATTTTTTACCGGTAAATCTGCAGCAGAAGATTTTGATGCTGGCCAACGCCTCTCTTTTTCATATTATATTGTGACCGAACAACATCAGGGTAATATGGCCGTGACATCCGATATTGAACTCGGATCTACCATCCATATTGAGCTGCCAATCAGAGATGTAACGCTCAACGGTTCTTCGCAGAATGAGCCTGATGCAGAAGATTTAGAACTTACTGAATAACTTTATATTTCTTCAAGTTCCCAGTGAGTTATCACGCATTAAGTCTTCTATGAAATGCGCCACGAGCTCATGGCGTCCGGCATAGCCGGATTTGGCATAGACACTGGTTGCCTGCTGTCTTACCGTTTTCTCCTTGACCTGGCGCAAGTCAGCAATTTCTTGCATCGACAGGCCCTTGATCAGCAATAAGGCTATGTCGCTTTCAGAGCGTGACAAGCCCCACTGAACGAACTGATTACGCATGACGGCCAGTAGCTCACCAGATAACCGGGCTGTTCTTGACTTCTCTTCAGAAAGCTCAACTTTAACCTGCTTCAGGCGCCGAATCTCTCCAAACAGAACCACAGTTATGGCCAGGAACACAAACAGTTCGATAATAATGTGCAACAAGGCTTCATCTTTTGCCATGAAATCAGCAAGGATGTCATAGGCAAAAAACAAGGCGGCCGAAAATAATACCAGTGTTGGAAAGATGTTCTTGATATTCACGCTTGATGACTATAATTGTTCGCCATAGTTAATAAGACAGAGATCATCAACCGGATTTCCTGAATCTCCACATCCTGTCCCAAATCGGTTTACCGGCCATTGAATGCACCAAGACTGAGCCAACATGGAGTGCGAGGTAGAGTGGAATTAGCGCCTCACCAACTTCATGCAGCTCTTCAATGAGCTCAAACAAAGAATCTTCCGCACCATCGCCCAGAATGAACAAGCCGATTCCGGTCAATCCCATCCAGCCAAACAACATCAGTCCAAATGCCTGTGTAATACCAGATAAGCCCTCATGCATGCCTCGTTCAGGCACTTTAAGCTGGATCAGACTTTGCACGTCCTCTAGCGTCAGTTTCCATTGATTTGACGAAAACGGAGACCATCCAGAGAACCGCATTGGTCCTGGGCCACTTATACCCGCATACAGGCGTACGAGAACAAACACCGCTAATGACAGCCCCAGATAGGTATGAATATAGTACCCGGTTGATCCTGTGCCGTTTTCAGCTATTTCTCCTGTCAGAAAAGCTGTTATTCCAAATATTGCCATACCCGCATGCATGATTTTCGCATACCCCGGATAGGTGTAATCCTGATTTGCCATATTTTCACCTCATTAACCATAACTTATTGAATACAATGAGATAATAAGGCTTGTTTAAATGAGATAAAATCAGGCAAGCGCCTCAAATACCGGGCTTTAGGACATATGCCTGATCGATAACCACCTATGTGAAACTCTCAGGCCAATCCAGTCAGTCAGCCGGATTATACCGTCAGCAGGCTACTGGCCGGTTTTGGTTAGAACACAAGCACCCTGTCAGCGTTTAATGTACATCCATTGGATACCTGGCATCAACGTTCTACGGGTAATCCCGCCTCGATCCACTTTGTCATCCCGCCACGCACTACATGCACATCATGGAATCCTGCTTGAGTGAGCAGCATTGCCGCTTTGGCGGAACGTTTATCTGTTCTGCACACAATCGCAATCGGACGCTCTAGATACTCAGATAACTCGTCCAAACGGTCCTGTAATTCTTCAACTGCTATATTGATTGCCGCGTCGATATGTCCCTGTTCGCCGATGAAATCTTCAGCCGTGCGCACATCAAGAATGAGTGTACTGTTGTTATCGATACGTTGTTTGAGCTCGGGTATATCAATTGTGGGACCGCGCCGTATCGTAGCGATGAACCTGGGCAGGAAAGCCACCACGGCTAGCAAAGCCAGCGCGATAAGTATCTTCTGAATTAGCCCCTCCCCACCACCTATAGCTTCGCGACCGGCAAAACCGAGATAGGTATATGCAATTGCACCTGGCAACATGAATACGTAGCTGGCTATGCTGTAATGCAGGAACCTGATTCTGGTCAACCCAAGTGCATAATTAAGCAGATTAAACGGGAACAACGGCACCAGCCTGACAAACGCAACAAAGCGCCAGCCCTCAGCCTCAACACCGTTGATTAACTGCTTTACACGGCCGCCTGCTTTACCTGTTACCCAATCTGAAGCCAGGTATCGAGATATCAGGAATGCCAGCATTGCGCCAAGGGTTGCACCTGTGAGGTTATACAAAGTCCCCAGTACCGGGCCGAATAAAGCGCCACCGGCAAGCGTTAACACCGAACCGGGCAGGAAGAACACTGTGGCCAGCGTATAAATCAGTATAAAGACGACCGGGGCCAACACACCTGCTTCACTAACCCATGTTTCGAGAGCAACTGCATCGAAACGATCCCGAAACAGAACTGCAAGCGCGATGCCTGCTACCAGGCCGAGAATTAATAATATACGTATGAGCTGGTTATTGTTCATCCTCGCCACTCCATTGACGACGATTAATTGCATAGCTGCTCACTTTGCCGATAAACGGTAACCACAGCATACCGTGCAACCATGAAACGAGTTTTGGATCGCGATAAGTGTGAATACCAATACGCATATTTTCATGGCCAGCTCGCGGCTGATCTCTGTAGGTACCGAACAATCGATCCCACCAGGGCAGGTTAAATCCGAAATTGCTGTTGGCTTCATCATCCTCTACTGAATGATGTACACGATGCATATCAGGTGTGACTACAATCAAGCGTAATATGCGATCAAGTCCAACGGGTAATCGCACGTTACTGTGATTGAACATTGCTGTCGCATTCAACACTACTTCGAAAATAACAACCGCAACTACAGGCGGGCCGAGCACAGCGATAGTGGCAAACTTGATCAGCATGGAAAGAATGATTTCCAGGGTATGGAAACGCGCACCGGTAGTGACATCAAAATCAGGATCAGCGTGATGCACGCGATGCAAGCGCCATAATGCAGGTACCGCGTGAACCATGACGTGTTGCAGATAGATAACAAAGTCCATAATCACCACAGAAGCAATCACTGCCAACAATAGTGGTACATCATAGTAATTAAAGACACCCCAGCCCTGGTTACTGGCAAATGCGGCCATTCCAACGGCTGCGGCAGGAAAGATCAACCGCAGTATAAACGTGTTTAAAAACACCAGTCCAAGGTTATTAGCCCAGCGCACCGCCTTGGATACGGTTAATGCCCTGCGTGGCGCCACCACTTCCCAGATCGCCATAACCGCGAAAATACCAAAAAAGAATCCGAGGCGAATAAACACCTCATTTTGAAGGATAAGCTCATTAAAACTCACATCGGGCTCCCTGGTTGGTGAATCACTGTTCTCCAGCTATTGCTGGTCTGAAATACATCGATAACATACCAGATCGTGATCGCAATCACGCAAACAACCATGCGTTGAGGAAAAACGATCTGAATCCAGGCCGAAAATATGCCGGCTCGAAGTCTCGTTTTGTTGCGTGATGTTGGACATGTCATCCAGTGTAACAGTTCTCTGAGCGCATAAAAAAAGCCCGACAGTAGTCAGGCTTCAGTTTTGTAGTTATATATTTGAACTTATTATACGTTTGCAATGCCTTCCGGCTGCATTCAGCTCATTTCATTCTTCATCATTGCCTGGAAACCCTGTTCCAACGCGAGGACAGCCGCCGTAAAAAAGAATGCGGTGACTGTTAGAAATCTCCCCAGCTACGTTTTTTCTGCCAGCGAATTCGTGTAATCAATAAACCAAACAACAGACTGCCGAGCGACACTGCCGCGCCAAGTATAAACCAGTCCTGGGCTGATGCATCAGCAAGTGCCTTGTTCTCGTCCTCGAGCTGTTTGTTGAGACGGGTGATTGAATTCAGCTCATCTTCCAGCGCCTTGTTCTTGTTGGCCAGTGCCAGTGGATTTGCCGTCGCTTTTTTCAAATGGGCAAGATCGCTTTCAAGCGCCTTCCCCTGCTTGTCTGACGCATTCAGCTTTCTTTTCAGATCTGTATTTTCTGTCTTCAATTCAGCGATGGTCGCTTTCAGTTCTTTAACGGCTTCACGCGATTTGCTGAGTTTATTGTTAACCACCACGATACGATCACGCGCACTGGGCTGAGACATCATGTCACCGTTTTCTACCCAGCCTTCCTTGCCATCGCGTAATGCAATTTTTGAAAAGCCACTGTCATCATCGGTTTCCAGGACTTTGAGCTGGGTACCACTTTTCAGGAATCGTAATATTCGATGCTTGTTGGTGGCGCCGGAGCGCATCGGGACTTTGAGTTCATCACTTACGTAGCGAGTTTCTGCCACTACCTGGGTTGGTAATGTCACGCCTGCTGCGCTCATGACAGTAAGTGCAAAAAATACGATGGTTTTATTAATCTTGTTTTTCATGCTCATCAACTATTGGTTTCTGTGCTTTTATAGGCAAAGACACTATCAGTATTATCCTGGTGATGTTCTTCGAGCCAGTGTAATTTTTCATGCAATGCAACCACCTTTCCGACAATAATTAATGTTGGAGGCTTAATGTCTTCGTTAGCGATTACATCCAGCAAAGTATCCAGCGTGGCCGTGAATACACGTTGTTGAGGTGTGGTACCCTGCTCGACCAGCGCGACCGGTGTTGATGCTGGTAAACCATGTGCTACCAGCTCCTTGCAGAGTGTGGGTGCGCCGTGCAAGCCCATGTAAAACACCACGGTCTGGTCGGGATGAGCCAGCGCTTTCCAGTTCAGGTCCACGGTACCATCTTTAAGATGCCCGGTAACGAATACACACGACTGCGCATAGTCACGATGCGTTAAAGGAATACCCGCATAGCTCGAACAACCATTTGCAGCGGTTATACCCGGTACTATCTGGAACGGTATATTTTCCTGCGCGAGTTCTTCGATTTCTTCACCGCCTCTGCCAAAAATAAATGGGTCCCCGCCCTTGAGGCGCAGTACACGTTTACCTTCCCTGGCAAGACGCACCAGCAACTGGTTGATATTCTCCTGCTGCATCGTATGTTTTGCACGCTCCTTGCCAACATAGACAACCTCGGCATCACTGCGTACGAGTTCCATGATCGCAGGCGAAACCAGTCGATCATAAACAACAACATCAGCCTGTTGCATCAAACGCAAGGCGCGAAACGTCAATAGATCCGGGTCGCCCGGTCCGGCACCAACAAGAAACACTTCTCCTACCATCTGCGGCTGGTCTGAAGCATCTTCAATGGCCTTCTCCAGCAGCTCACGCGCTTCTTTATCATGACCGGTAAATACGAGTTCTGCGACAGTGCCTCCAAGAATATTTTCCCAGAACCGCCGACGCTGTTCGACGTGCGGGAAAGCGGCTTTGACCCTGTCCCTGAATCCTTCTACCAACGCGCCCAGTTTGCCATAGCCGGCAGGGATCAAGCCCTCCAGCCTGGTGCGGATCATTCTCGCCAGCACCGGTGAAGAGCCACTGGTTGAAACGGCAATCTGTACCGGTGAACGATCGATAATAGAGGGCATGATGAAATTACACTGCTCGGTGTTATCAGCCACATTTACCGGCAGATTACGCTGACTGGCAAGGGATGAGATTTGCTCATTTACATCGCGCTGATCTGTTGCAGCAAACACGAGAACACAACCATCCAGATCCTGCTCGCTGAACTCACGCGCCTCATGAGTGACTTTATTCGCCTCTACCAGTCTTGCGAGTTCAGTATGCAGTTCCGGAGCAATAACCGTAACCCTGGCCCCTGCTTTGAGCAATAAACTGGCTTTTCTCGCGGCCACTGCACCACCACCAACAACCAGGCAGGGGCGTTGTTTTACGCGGTAGAAAATCGGCAGATAGTCCATCAGTTCTCCGTCAATGAAAAACGCCAACCCTGTCATGGGTCAGCGTCAGAATCAGGTTTTATATTTTTGCGCAGTTAGGTATTAATCAGGACGAAGCCAGAATTTTATCCAGCTCACCACTCTGATTGATTGCAGACAGATCATCAAAACCGCCTACATGGTGATCACCAATAAATATTTGTGGCACAGTCTGTCTGCCTGAAATCTTTTTCATGTGCTCAAAAAGTGCAGGATCTTCATCGACCTTGATTATTTCATAGGCCAGACCTTTACTGGTAAGCAAACGCTCAGCCGCACGGCAGTATCCACAGAGACGGGCTGAATAAACTTTTATATTATGTGAAGACATACTAGTAACCAAACAAGCTCAATAACAAACAGAAAGACACATTACAGCCCTTCAATTACAGACTGTAGTTTCTGTTTTACTTCAGTGGCGATTTCTCCAAGCGAAGGATTGTCGACTGCCTGCATCGAAGCCATTGGATCGACGGCAGAAACTTCAACCTTCTCACCATCTTTTTGTTGCACGATGACATTGCACGGCAACATGACACCTATTTTGTCTTCCGCCTGCAGAGCCTTGTAGGCGTAATTCGGATTACAGGCACCCAGAATCGTATAACGTTGAAAATCGACATCGAGTTTGTTCTTCAGTGTTGAACTCACATCGATGGTTGTCAGTACGCCAAAGCCCTCTTCTGCCAGGCGCGCTGTTACGCGCTCTACAGCATCATCGAAGGAATCATCGACGGTCTTGGAAAAGGTATAACTCATAAATCACCCCATGAAACCAGCCGTAGATTATACTCAATCAGCCAAGTATAGTGCCAGTATTCAGAACAGGGGTTTTCAGACTTTAAAATCAGAGACTTATAGGTGGAGGTGCAACGCGCAGAACTTCCTCGACCGTGGTCAGGCCGTTGGCAACCTTGCTGGCACCGCTGAGTCGTAACGGTTTCAGACCGTCCTTGATCACCTGCTGGCGAATCTCTGAAATATCACTGGAATCGTTGATCAGGCTTTTTACCTTGTCGGTGAAGGTAAACATTTCGTAGATACCAATACGCCCCATATAGCCGGTGTTTCGGCATTCGAGGCAACCCACGGGTTCCATCATGTGATCCGGCTTCTTCGCTTTCCATGGTTTGACCAACGCGTCCCAGGCTTCGTCGCTCATCTCAGCGGGCTGCTTGCAGTGCGGGCACAGGGTTCTGACCAGGCGTTGTGCCATTACGCCCAGGATCGATGACTGTAACAGGTAGGGTGGCACACCGATGTCCATCATGCGTGTTATTGCCGAGGGCGCGTCATTGGTGTGCAGTGTCGATAGCACCAGGTGACCGGTTAAGGCTGCCTGTATCGCAATTTCTGCCGTTTCGCGGTCACGAATCTCACCGATCATGATGATATCGGGATCCTGACGCATCAGGGTTCTGACGCCAGAGGAGAAATCCAGGTCGATGTTTCTCTGTACCTGCATCTGGTTGAAACTGGGCTCGACCAGTTCAATCGGGTCCTCAACCGTGCAGACATTCACTTCGGGGCTGGCCAACTGTTTTAACGTCGAATACAGGGTCGTTGTCTTACCCGAGCCTGTTGGTCCCGTCACCAGGATGATACCGTTGGGTTGGCTGATCATAGACTGCCACATGACATCGTCCTGTTCGCTGAAGCCAAGTTCGCGGTAATTTCTGACCAGTACTTCGGGATCGAAAATACGCATCACCAGTTTCTCGCCAAACGCAGTCGGCATGGTTGAAAGACGCAGCTCAACTTCCTGGCCTTCAGGGGTACGTGTTTTAAGACGGCCATCCTGCGGCCTGCGTTTTTCTGCGACATCCATGCGTCCGATAATCTTGATGCGGCTTGATACGGCTGCCATCACATTGGTTGGTATCTCGTAGACATCGTGCATAACACCATCAATGCGGAAACGCACATTACTCATGTCACGCCGCGGTTCGAGATGAATATCACTCGCACGCTGGTCAAAGGCATACTGCAGCAGCCAGTCAACAATGTTGACCACATGCTGGTCATTCGCATCCAGCTTGCCACTGCGGCCAAGCTCCATAAGCTGTTCCAGGTTCTGGATGTTCGCGGCTGCGGGTTGTCCGGATATCTGGGCACCGGATACGGATTTCGAAACCGTGTAAAACTCGATCAGGTAATGATTGATATCGTCAGGGTTTGAAATGACAATATCAAATTCCTTTCGATGAATGCGGCTCAGCTCATCGATCCATTCGCGATCAAAGGGCTGCGCAGTAGCAACTGTAATCGATGTAGCATCAACCCTGATCGGCAGTACATTGTAGCGAGCCGCATAGGCATACGACATGACGTCGGTAACCTGGGTAACCTCTATTTTTAATGGATCGATTCGCACATAGGGCATTTCCAGACGTTGCGCCAGCCACTCGGTCAAAAACTCCAGGGACAGCGGCTTTGCATGTTCCGGGTGTTTCCAGTTACGTTGCGCAACTATCTGCAGAGGGTGCTGCTTATCATAATCGACACCAATCGCGATGGTGCGCAGCATGTGTGCGTTTTCGGCATCAACAAGCTGGTCCTGCTCCATCCATGTCAGGATCTCGTGCAGTCCCAGTTTTCTATTATCTTGCTTGTCTAATACCGCGTTCATTATTTGTCCTGTGTTAACGCACCAGGTGCGTTAGATCGTTGGAAATACCTCGAATGTGCTCGGAGTATCCACCTGATTTTCTGTTATTACCTTTATATTAGTCACTTTTGCGTATTCCGGGCCGATTTCAAGCCATTTTTCCAGTTCATCAAGCTTTTCTTCGGAGCCACTGGCCAGCAGCTCCACACGCCCGTCACGCCGGTTACGTACCCAACCGCGCAGACCCAGCTGACGCGCATACTGCTGCGTGCTGGAGCGATAAAACACACCCTGTACCCGACCAGAAACCAGGAAACGCCTGCACAGTATTGTCATGTCTGGGTTGTCATGTCAGGATTTTGTGAAAAAGTTTGTTTATTTGCCACAGAGGCACAGAGGACACAGAGTTGTTTGGGGGCCTGGTGGGCGATGCCCACCCTACCTGTATTTTGAGCTGGGGGCTTGCCTGTAGGTCATGGGATCATTGGGAGATTTCGCCCGTTGGTCGAAATGACAAACATTAAATTATCTCTATGCCCTCTGTGCCTCTGTGGCAAAAAATTATTAAAAAAAAGGCCCGCAAGCGGGCCTTTTTATAAACATCAGAATGGTGCGATATTACTTGGCGAGGAAATCCAGATCAGACTGCTCAACATCACCAACTGACCATGCACCACGCGTTTTGGCATGGTTGATTGCCGCATCAATTTCTGCAGCTGATGCATTACGATCGATTGACAGGTTCTGGCCTGGGAAAATCAGGTCAGGATCTTTGATCTGGTCACGGTTTGCCTTGTAGATCAGGGGCCACTGGTATGAATCACCGTAGATGTCGCTCTTACCGGAGATATCCCAGAGGTTATCGCCACGGACGACTGAGTAGGAATCAGCGCCAGCACCTGCGCCAGCTGATTGAGAACTCAGCGAGCCAGCTGTTGTAGTGGCCATCAAGTCCATCAGGCGTTTGTCTTCAGCTGCCTTCTGTGCCTGGGCATCGAGTGCCTGTTTTTTAGCCTGGTCAGCGAGCGCTGTAGCTTTTTCTGCGTCACCATCAGCCAGTGCTTTTTCTGCTTCCTTGATCATCTTGCCTGTGTCGCGCCATTCGTTACCAAGGGCTTTTGCATCAGCATTTGCGGCCTTGGCGTCTGCAATAGCCTGCTCTGCAGCACTTGTAGCATCATCGCCAGTAGTTGCACATCCAGCCATCAGGCCAAGACTTAAAACGGCTGCGGTCAGAAAACGCGCGGTTGTTCGCATTGTCATAAAACTCTCTCCAGGGGTTGGGAATCTTGAATTCGTTATTGGTTATAGTGTTCGAAGAATTATAGATGCAAAAAGTATCAATGTGTACATACCGTGTCAAGGAGAATCAGTCATTTATCTCCAGCTCTTTTACCCGTTAGCCACATCCAGTATGCTATCGCTCCAGCCCAAGGAGACAGATAATGAGTTCGAGCGTTAAAATTCTGCACAATCCACGCTGCAGCAAATCCCGCCAAACCATGCAAGTAATTGAATCTAAAGGGGTTACCCCTGAGATCATTGAATATCTGAAAGCGCCGCCGAGCTATACTGAACTTGATGAAATTCTGGAACTACTGGACCTGGAACCGCGAGAGCTGATGCGCACGCACGAGAAGCCCTATAAGGAAAACGGTCTCGACAATCCCGAGCTCAGCCGGGAACAGCTGATCACAGCCATGGTGGCCAACCCCATACTGATCGAGCGCCCGATCGTGATACACGCAGGCCGCGCTAAAATTGGCCGCCCACCTGAAAGCGTACTGGATATCCTGTAATGGCCGAGATACTGGTTTTGTATTACAGCCCTGGAGGCACAACCGCAGAGATGGCCAATGTGATCGCGCATGGCGTTGAACAGGTCGAAGGCATGCAGGCACGCATACGCTCGGTGCCTCCGGTCTCAGCGGTGAGCGAGCAGGTCGAACCGGCGATCCCCGACACTGGCCCGCTGTATGCCAGTAATGAGGACCTTGAAGAGTGTGCCGGGCTGGTGATGGGCTCGCCAACACATTTTGGCAATATGCCCGCGGCACTGAAGCATTTCATTGATAACACCAGCGCATTATGGATGTCTGGCGCGTTATCTGGCAAACCCGCCGGTGTTTTTACTGCAAGCACCAGCCTGCACGGTGGCCAGGAAACCACGCTGTTAACCATGATGCTGCCCTTGCTTCACCACGGCATGATGATCGTCGGGCTGCCATACACCCAGCTGGAACTGTTCCGCACTGAAACGGGTGGTTCACCCTATGGCGCCAGTCGCTTGACCGACGACCTCGAGAAGCACCCGCTCAGCGATGACGAACGCGCCCTGTGCCTGGCACTGGGTAAACGTGTGGCCGAAGCCGCCAGAAAACTTGCCAGTAGCAATTAATCGGCTGAATTAACCACTATGCGAATCAATGCCATCAAGGTCTCGTACTGGATTGCACTGCTGGGTTATTTCGGCCTGATGACTGGCATATATGTCTGGCACATGTGGATCAATCAGACCCCCGATCATGCCATATCCATCATGCTGATTATCCAGCTAGGTCCGTTGATGTTTCCTCTGCGTGGCCTGTTAGCCGGTCGAGTTTATACCCATGCCTGGGCCATGTACCTGGCCATTTTCTACTTCGTCGTGGGTGTCTGGTATGCCGGTGGAGATGAAGACATGCGCTACGGCATGTTCATCATTGCCACGAGCATGTTGTTTTTCATGGGCACGATGCTGTATACGCGTTATGCCGGCAGGCACCAGAAACAAATAGATCAGCAAGAAGAAAACGATCAGGACTGAATACGTTTATTCAAGTACGCTTTTGATAAACGGAATGGTTAGCTTGCGCTGCATCGCCATGGAGGCCCTGTCGAGATCATCAAGACGTTCAAACAACTCGAACAGATTCCTTGGATAATGGCTCAGCAGATAGCGACCGACATTTTCTGTTAACGCCAGTCCATATTGTTCAGCGCGCAGGCGAAGGGCCCTGATCTTGTCATCGTCATCGAGTTCGAGCAGCTGAAATACCGGGCCCCAGGCCAAACGCGATCGAAGATCAGGCAAGTTTATTGTCATCGCCTCCAGCGGCTGTGCCGACGCAAACAGCAGGCGCTTACCGGCTTCCCTCATGCGATTAATCAGGTCAAATAGTGACTCTTCCCATGTCGCTTTTTGCATATACAGATGAATATCATCGAGGCAAACCAGGTCCAGTTGTTCCAGCCCTTCGAACACCTGCGCAGATGTGGTGATGATTTCTGCCGCGGGTAAATAGCAGACAGATTGCCCGGTTTGTGATGCGAGGTTGCAGGCAGCCTGCAACAGATGACTCTTGCCATTACCCCTGGCAGCTGACAGCAAAATCTGCTGCTCACCACCACCCATGGCCTGTTCCCGGATCAAATTGATCGCCAGCTGATTAGACCCCGGCGTAAATGTCTCGAACACAAATCGCTCACGCGGCGCAAACGACAGTGGCAGCTGCTGATAATCTTGCTGCTTCATACAGGTTATTGGCGATAAAGGTATTTGAGTTGCGCAGACTGTTCAGGGCTGGTGCCAGGTTGAATATCCTTGACCACCGGCTGCAGCGCCCTGTCGGTTGAAACCTGCCGGACAAAATCATTCATGTCTCCTCGCAAATCGACAACAAATTCAACCCGGTTATTTTCGACACGAGAGACGCTTGTCTGACGCACAGCGGTCAGTTTATTCAAAAATGTCTGTACAGCGCGAAAATCCTCCACGGAATCGATATTACCTACTTCTATCAGTAATCCAGGTTCGTTTATGCCCTGACGTTCAAGTACCGCATAATGCTTGCCAATCTCGTCAGCTGACAGGTCGATTGCTTCTGCTATCAGGGCGTTATAATCAGTACTGCTCAGCGTCCATGTATAGCTCGCATTTTCAACAAACAGTGACCAGTCACCATTCCACTTGCTGCCGTTCCAGCTCATACGCCCAACGATAACGGGCCCGGTTGTATAGCGTTTCGAGGCCTCCTTGACCGGTTTCTCGAATGCCGCCCATGCATCAACAAAGCGCATTTTATTCCTGTCCTGTTTGTCGTATACAGGCCAGACAAGGGGCACACCACGCCTTTGCATGGAATCATCAGCCGCGTCTTTCAACAACGAATTATCAGTGTCTTTCAATACGTAGCGACTGGTGCCGTCCCTCACAGCAAGCCACATCAGGGCCTGGTTTCGATATACACCCCAAACAGGCTGATTGTTATCGCGTAACAGCTGTACGATCTTTCCGGGATTATATTCAACGGTCAGAAGATAGCTTTTTGGCACTGCTGGTTTAAGCTGACCGCGACTATCGACACCACCATCTGCAATGGGTTGTTGCTGTTCGGCATAGCTGTATTGCTGCACGTAAGCGGAAGCACTCCCCGTTTTAATCTCCTTCAAAATATTGCGTCGGCCAGACGCCCTGATCAGAACCTCCTCCAGGCCTTTATTGAATACGGCAGTGCGCACAGCACGAGTTTGATCAGGGACCGGAAATTCCACACGATACATGCCCTTGACCACGACGGCCTGGGCCTGTGGCACAAAGACCAAAGCAGACAGGATCAATCCAGAAAGCAAGATCTTGAGACAGGTGCTTCTACAGTGAATTTCGGATCTGAATTTGAACAACATTATCTGGACAACTTTATCAGGAAAGTACTAAATCGAAACGCCGGGAGCGTGTACAATACCACACCTGAAGAGCCACTGAAGAAGTTATGCCAGAGTCAAACAATCAAAAACCATTAAGTTACCGTGATGCCGGCGTCGATATTGATGCGGGCAATGCGCTTGTTGAGAAAATCAAAGGCAGTGTCGCCAGCACAAAACGTCCCGGAGTACTGGGCAGCATTGGTGGATTCGGCGGACTGTTTGAACTACCCCTGGATCGCTATAAAAAACCGGTGCTTGTTTCGGGTACCGATGGTGTAGGCACCAAGCTCAAACTGGCGATCCAGTTAGGCAAGCATGACACCATTGGTATCGACCTGGTCGCCATGTGTGTCAATGACATTCTGGTACTCGGCGCCGAGCCGCTGTTTTTCCTTGATTACTATGCCACCGCTGCTCTTGATACTGATATCGCCGCCGATGTGATTGAAGGCATAGCTGAAGGCTGCCGCCAGTCCGGTGCCGCACTGATCGGTGGTGAAACAGCCGAGATGCCGGGTATGTATGATGAAGGCGACTATGACCTGGCCGGCTTCTGTGTGGGCATTGTCGAAAAAGATAAAGCCATCGATGGCAGTAAAGTCAAAGCCGGAGACACACTGATTGCTCTCGCATCGAGTGGACCACATTCAAACGGCTACTCTCTCATCCGCAAGATCATTGAAGTTAGCGGTGGCGACCTCAATGAAGATTGTGATGGCACATCACTGGGAGATGCGCTACTTGCGCCGACACAGATCTACGTCTCTGCCTTGAAAGATATTCTTCCAACTTACGACATTCATGCACTGGCACACATTACTGGTGGTGGCCTGCTGGAAAACCTGCCCCGCGTACTTCCCGACAACACTCGCGCTGTTGTCGACACCGGCAGCTGGGATATGCCCGCCGTTTTCAAATGGCTGCAACAGCACGGCAACGTTGAACAGAACGAAATGTACCGTACGTTTAACTGCGGTGTTGGCATGGTAGTTGTAGCATCCAGCGATGAAGCCGATGCCATTATTAACAACCTGAATGAAAACGGCACCAGGGCCTGGCGACTTGGCAATATTGAATCTGCTGATGGCGCTGCCTTTGTCGACTTTGAGTAAACCCCTGACGAAACCAAGTTATACGCTTTGTCCGTAACATCAAAATCTATCGTCGTACTTATTTCCGGCAGCGGAACCAATCTGCAAGCTATTATCGATGCCGTAAATAATGGCTCAATCAATGCCAAAATCGCTGCTGTGATCAGCAACAGGCCTGACGCCCCGGGACTGGAACGTGCCAGAAAAGTGGGCATAAATGCTGTTGTGATTGACCAGAAGACCATCACTGACCGAGACCAGTTCGATGAGGCGCTGATCGATGAGATCGACAAGTATGGCGCCAACCTCATTGTACTGGCCGGATTTATGCGCATACTCACTGAAAAGTTCATCGACCGTTATGAGCATCGCATCATCAACATACACCCGTCACTGCTTCCTGAATTCAAGGGGCTGAACACACATCGCCGTGCGCTCGAGGCAGGCAAGACACGGCATGGCGCCAGTGTTCATTTCGTCAACATTGAACTTGATGATGGTCCTGTAGTCATACAAGCGGAAGTACCTGTACTTCCAGATGACACAGAACAGACACTGGCTGCCCGTGTACTGGAGCAGGAACATATCATTTACCCGATGGCCATTGCATGGTACATCGATGGTAGACTTGAAGTGAATGATAATAACATCCTATTGGATAAGAGTATTTTACGCAGGCCTGCACTATGGCAAGCAAATCAGCTAACCTTTTCAGAATAGCCTTAAGCTTTCTTATTTTCCTCCAGATTTTTCTTTCAGCGCCGGCATCTGCAGAGGGGAACGGGCTTCCTCAGAAGTTTGAGGCTAATTACAAGCTTGAAGTGTTTGGCATCACACTGGCACATGCAACTCATTCCCTGGAACGCACAAAAAGCTGCCTTTCAATGAAGGTCTCTACATACCCTGTTGGCTGGCTGGCCTTTCTCTATGATGGCAAGGTAGACATCCACAGTGACATTAAACAGGACGATGGACAGCTACTGCTCGTGAACCATGACTATACGCACGTGGACGGTTCCGAGGAATCTGAAGCCTCCACGGTTCGTTACGACATCAACTGGCTGAATAACTCCGAAAAGAAACCTGAAGTTAATGCCACGGGTATCTATAAAGGTGAAAAAATCAGCCTGAACAGTGATAAACCCATCTGGGACCCGCTCTCTATCCAGGCCATCATGATTATAAACGCCGATAAGAAAACGGCATCATACGAACACGGCCTGCTTATGAAAGGCGAGCTGAAAAACTATTTATTCGAAAACCAGGGTAAAGAAACAATCAAGCTTAATGGTACTGATTACTCAGCATTAAAAACAGTCGTCAAGGAAGCTGAAAAAAACCGGGTTATCTATGTGTGGATGCTGCCTGAATATCATAATATTCCTGTGAAGTACGAACACTGGAAAGATGGCGAGCTAAAATCAACACTCTGGCTACAAAGTGCTACTTTCGAGAATAACGGCGTAACACGCACGCTTACACTGACTGATAGCTCGAAAGACGAAGATGTTGAAACAGATATGTATGATGACTATTAATGACGATAGCGCCAAGGAAGAATGGATAAGCAAATCACAGAAGAAACGTGACTGTGACGCGCTGCAAAAAATTGGCGAACAACTGATCAAGCTGAAAGCCGACGAGCTTGCAAGTATTTCGTTACCGGAAGAACTCGAGCTCGCCATACTTGAGGCACGTAAACTAAAATCCCATAGCGCACTGAAACGACAACGTCAGTACATCGGGAAAATCATACGCACATGCGATAGTGAAGACATCGCTACGCAACTCAACAAGGTGCTGCATAAAAATGATACCAACACTGCACAGTTCAAGAGAATCGAAAGATGGCGTGACCGTCTATTAGAAAACGACAAGGTCGTACTTGGTGAAATTATCGATGCACATCCACAACTAGACCGTCAGCATATCCACAACCTGGTACGACAGGCCGACAAGGAAGCAAGGGAAAACAAACCACCAGGCTCCGCGAGAAAACTGTTCAAATACCTCAGAGACCTGGAATCACAGGATGCGTGAACCCAGGCGCGCATCATCTCTCGATCAAGAATAAGAAATCTTGCAGTCAAGGCGACGATGCTCAAGTGCCGGGAAGTTCTTCCTGGTTTTCTTCAACATATCCAGATCGATTTTGGATACGACGACACCGGTACCATGAGGTAGTCGATTAAGAACAACACCCCAGGGATCGATTATCATGCTATCGCCGTGTGTTTCCCTGCCATTGACATGGTAACCACCCTGGTCTGGCGCAACCATATAAGATAAATTTTCAATAGCGCGCGCTCTTAACAGCGGCTCCCAGTGTGCCCTGCCGGTCGCGCTGGTAAAGGCTGAAGGCAGCACGCATATTTCCATGCCAACATCTGCCATGGCTCTGAATAATTCCGGAAAACGCAAATCGTAACAGATAGCCAGCCCCAGCTTGCCGAATGGCGTATCGACAACGACAACTTCATCACCAGCGTCGATTGTCTCAGATTCTGTGTAGCTTTCGTTATTGGCCTCGAGTGTTACATCGAAAAGATGTATCTTGTCATAACGGGCAACAACTTCACCTTTGTTGTCATAAAGCAGGCACGCGCTGAATACTTTTCCAGCGATATCAGATTCTATGGGCACCGTCCCACCAACAATCCAGACATCATGTTTGGCGGCCTGCTCGGAAAGGAATTTCTGAATTTCACCATCACCAGGTTTTTCAGCAATAGCGACCTTGTCAGTCTCCGTCATTCCCATGATCGAAAAATTTTCCGGCAGCACAACGAGTTCAGCATCTTGTTGAACTGCTGTTTTAATCAATTTTTCGGCCTCGGAAAGATTTGCCTTAACGTTAGGGCCGGATGCCATTTGAATGGCAGCAACAATACTCACCTGAAATAATCTCCTGATTTTACGATCTGTATGCGAATCACATCACCGGTTCCGCTACCGGGAACTGAAACAAGGCTGGCAGAAGGTATACCTAAAGCGACCAGTCGATCCATTAACTGATGCACCCATAATTCACCTTCTTCCCCTCCCGGGTATTGTAATTCAATATAGCCTTCCTGTTCCATGGACCATTCATTAACTATTAGTCGTAGCTCCCCGATATCAAGCAACTGGTTTGCTGTTCTGACAGCCTCCCATTGTCCGGCATGTAACTCGAAAGCTGCCGGTGCTGCAGTTACCTGATACGGTTTCATAACGGCAAAGGAAATGCACAACATTAACAGCAAACGTACAAGTATTAATTTACTCAAAATCTTCATCTTCTTCGGGTAAACCTTGTGCAGTTGAACTTGAAATCTGCTTGACCACAGGATTCTCCCATGGGCCTTCGATTGAGTATACATCCTTGCCGAGCAGGTCTATACCAATTATTTTTTGCAAGACCACCAGGCCTACACCAATAGTCGGCCCACCAAGGAGCGTGCCGCTGGCAAATGTGGCGACTGTTGATTGCGGGCGCACTATCGCCACAAGCTCATAGTCCTGGTCTGCCACACCAATTCGCCCCATCATGGTCAGGTTTGCTGCAGAAGCGGATATCTCTGTATCCTGCGTTATTGCATCCCCATCACCAAACACATAACTGCCACTGATTGCATCAAACACAAATCCCTCTTTGTAAACATCCTCAAAATCCAGGCTCAGTCGTTTTGGCAAGTGCAGGACATTAAACAAGCCGAGGAAGCGACCACCAGCCCCGGGCTCGATATCGGTTAACACGCCTTTACCAAGTTCGATGCTGGAATTGCCCGTCAGTCGTTCCCAGTTAAATGCATAGGGTTCGCCAGGCCACCGCCAGTTTAGCGTTGCTTTCATTGTGCTTTGATCAACGTAACGCGAATAACCGAGTTTCGACAGCATCTCTCCCATGTGATCACTGCTTAACTCGAAGTTGAATGTTGTCTCCTCATCCAGTCGCCACGAGCGCCGCAGCCAGCTTCCCTTTCCAGTAACCTGCACATAGGGATCATCGATCCTGATCTCGTTGATGATCATCCCTCTCGAATGCTGATCGCTCGATACCGTGACATTGTCAAACTGCCAGTCATACCAGACAAGCGATTTCGTTTTAAGCTTGATCGACGGTACATTTGCGGCTTTTATCTGCATGTGTTTTGCATTCGACCCGTCGCCCTTGACGAAAGCAGACAGGCTTAAATGATCGAGATTCAGGTCGATAGTGGTATCTGCATCAAACTCGGCATGCACTCTACCGCTTCCCTTGATGACAGGGGATTTAACCTTGAATATCCAGAAATTGTCTTCATCGCTATTAACAGAGAGATCAATGGCCTCACCGGCAGTTACGTTGATGCTCCGGGCATCACCAAGTATTTTCAGGTTACCCTTAAAAGCAAGCGGCGTTGATGCAACTTTTTGAATTTCATCCGAGTAGTCAACTTTGACACCCACCAGGTCGGACGAGATATCAAACATGACTGCGTGATCGGTCACCTTATGTGGTACATGCACATTCGCTTTCCAGTGTGCCGTACCTTCAAGAAACCTCGCATCACTCCACTCAAAAGACTTGAGTAATGAGTTAACTCGCCAGTCACCTGAAACATGGACCAACGTTTCTGAATCATCTCCAGCTTCGATAGTACTGACATCAATATTGAGAGGCTGCCCTTCAAACGCACCAGTAATACCTATGCCAAACAGATTGTGCGTGGTGAAATCAAGCTTGCCCGTCAGATCCGTTAGCTGGTAGTCCATGAGCGGGAAATACATTTCATTATCCGCAAACCTCAAGGAACCACTGGCTTCAATGTCTCCGCCTTCACGCTCTCTTCTTTGCCCAAGTGGCACATCAAGTTTGAACTTGACGCGTGTATCGCCACTGGCCTGGAAGTGCTCAACCGGCTTGCCGATAATTTTTTTCAGCCCACTGTCCCAGACATAGCGTTGCAGCTCTTCTGCAGGCGCTCTGACATCACCATTAACCGTCAATAATGCATTTTTTAAATCAGGTATCGAGGCTGTTACTATGGCTTCTCCACCGTGATCTTCAACACTGAGTCCTTCCTCAACGCTCAAAGATTCATTATGAAAATGCACGCTAGCAGTCATATTATTCACATCAGGCCATCCATCCAGAAAATGCAGTTGTCCCTGGCGAACATCAAACAGCGCCTGCATTACCCCCTGGTTATCCTTGAATGGAAATTCATTGGCATAACCTCTGAACAGGAAGCCTCCTGAAGGCACATAGCCATCGATGAAAGCAGCATCAAGCCAGCCGACGAGACCATCGGACAGGATACCCGATGGAATATACCGGTATGCATTTACAGCCACACCATTCGCATAAGCGGTTTGAATATCAAGAAATGGTGCACCACCTTCTGTCATCTCCACGGACAGGCGCGAGACCGAGGTCAGGTCATCATTACTGGCTTCGAGCCTGTCCGAGTTTATACGCACAACTTCATCTGCCACATCGATTATGACCTTACCTTCCAGCCGGGTTAGCTGGATCGGCCAACGAAACAGTCTGGCTATATCTATCTGGGAGTAATTACTGACGAGTTCCAGCTCGGTATGCGTTCCATCGACACTGACTTCTCCATCAAGACCACTGACGAATATATCTTTGCCGGGTATGGAAAATTGCAAATCATCAAATGCGGCATTCAGATCAACATCCGGCTCATCTCCCCTGGTGAACACCAGATCAAGATTGGTTAGTTCCCCATCAATCGCATATTCACGATACTTTGCAGCCTCTTCGATCTGAATATCATCGGGCAATATATCCAGCGCAGGTAACAAATCAGCCGGTTTGAGATAACTCGCAAGTACCATCCAGTCAGCTTCATGCGTAGCGACAATAACATCACTCGTCTCACGCCAGTAACTGTCTGTAAAGTCGAGCGCAAGATCACGCAGATCAAGACGCCAACCTTCATTTAATTCACGCCAGAATAGCGACACATCGACATGCTTCAAGGACCACGTTGTGGAAGCATCATTGGCTTTATTCAGTACAAGGTCATCAGCTGACAGCGTACCCGATATCCGCGTCAGTTTTTGTTTATGGATGTGAAACCAGAGCTCAGTATCTACACGCCCTTTACCACCGATATAATCCCTGGCCCTGGTACTCTCTACCCAGCTTTGCAGATCAAGTGACTGACCATTGATGTGGATAAACGCTTCGATATTGGCAAGATCCTGTACATTACCTTCAATTTCGGCAACCACCCTCAGGGTGTCACCGTATTGAGGCGGCAGCCTCATGTTGGCTTCCAGGTAATGCGTTCCAAATACGTTCTCGTGTATCAGGGTAACGCCTTCGAACGCCATGTCCCTGCTGCGACCGGTAAAATCTCGCCACTCTATACGACTATCAACGAGTGACAGATCAGCCACCAGAAACAGGTCGATGAGCTCAGCTGATGCTTTGGATGATTCGCCTTGCTGGAATGCACGCCCTTGCACGACCCACCTACCCTCGGGATGCCTTTCTATTTCAATCTCGGCACCGTGCAGACTGACACTGCCCACCATCGGCATCATCAGACGAATCGAGTCGATGAATGCCAGAGAGACATTGACTTCATCCAGTTGAAGCAAGGTAGCCATACCATCATCTTCATACACCGTCACATCCAGTAGCTTGAGACGGGGTGTGAAATAGTACATATCGGCATCCAGGGAGCCGATGGTAACGGGAAAGCCGGTTTGCAAGCTAATACCCTGCTCGATATCAGCAAGGTAACCCGTCGCATGTGGGAGGAATGCTCGCAACAAGGTGAATGCGACTGCCAACAAAATCAGCAGAACTGCCAGGGTTGTAACCAGGCAGATGCGAGTTTTTCTAATTAAGCCCATTAATGGATTCTAATATACTGCTGACGATAAGCTATGACGTGCATCACATAATAACGACGTCATACTGTTCCTGGGTAAACATGGCCTCGACCTGGAACTTGATGGGTATATCGATAAAATCTTCGAGTTCCGCCAGGCTGCCTGACTCTTCATCGACAAGCAAATCCACCACATCCTGCGAGGCCAGCACGAGCAATTCTTTTGCATCAAACTGGCGTGCTTCACGCAGTATTTCCCTGAAGATTTCATAGCAAACAGTTTCTGCCGATTTAATCGTGCCACGCCCTTCACAGGTTGGACACACGCCGCATAGAACATGTTCCAGACTTTCGCGTGTTCTTTTACGCGTCATTTCGACAAGACCCAGTGCTGATACATCACAGACCTGGGTACGCGCATGGTCTTTCTCCAGGGCCTTTTCCAGTGCGCGCATAACCTGTCGCTTGTGTTCCTCCTCAACCATATCAATGAAATCGAGGATCACGATGCCACCCAGATTACGCAGACGCAGCTGTCTCGCTATAGCCTGGGCCGCCTCGAGATTGGTTTTGAAAATTGTTTCTTCCAGGTTTCTGTTACCGACAAATGCACCCGTATTGACATCAATCGTTGTCATCGCTTCAGTCTGATCGATGATGAGGTAACCGCCCGACTTGAGATGTACTTTGCGTTCCAGACCTTTCTGAATTTCGTCTTCGACACCATGAAGGTCAAAGATGGGTCGTTCGCCCGGATAATGCTCAATCACATCGGCGACTTCTGGCACATAGGTACTGGCAAACTCACCCATGATGGCATAGGTTTCGCGTGAGTCGACCCTGATCTTCTCAAGATCTTCATCAACCATATCCCTTAACACGCGTAGATATAAAGGCAGATCTTTATGCACAACCGTACCCGCAGCGATATCTTTTGATTTTGTGTTAACAGCATCCCACAATCGATTGAGGTACTGCACATCACTATCGATGGATTCGGGCGTCGCTACTTCAGCAGCTGTGCGCACGATATAACCGGCACCTTCGATACGATGCGCCTGATCTATCAGCATGTTTCGTAGACGCTCTCTCTCGTTTTCATCTTCAATGCGAGACGAGACACCGACATTATCCGAGTTCGGCATGAACACAAGGTACCTTGAAGGTATCGTAATATTGGTTGTCAGGCGCGCGCCTTTCGTACCTATCGGATCCTTGATCACCTGTACCAGCAGTTCCTGACCTTCACGTAACAGCTGGCTAATATGCGGCAGGCCATTGCCATTGCTCGACTGTCTTGCCTGGGCTACATCTGAAACATGCAGGAAGGCCGCACGCTCAAGTCCAACCTCGATGAAAGCTGCTTCCATTCCTGGCAACACACGCGCAACATTGCCCTTGTAGATATTTCCAACCAGGCCCTTGCTACGGCTGCGTTCGATGTAGATCTCGTGAACCATTCCATTTTCGAGAATTGCGACACGCGTTTCCTGTGGCGTGATATTGATCAGAATTTCCTTGCTGATAGACATATTAATTATTCTTCTACTGATTTTTTAATAACCACGGAAACGCCACAGTCCGACAGTAATTTTGCAGTTTCGTACAGGGGCAATCCCATGACGCCTGAATAACTGCCATCGAGCCGGGTCACAAATTGTCCGGCAATTCCCTGAATCGCATATGCGCCTGCCTTATCCATTGGCTCACCCGTGCTGATATACGATTCAATCTGCTGTGGCGTCAATGCGGCAAATTCAACTGTACTGGTACTAATATCTGTCAGTTCACAGCTGTCGTTTTTCAATGCGATAGCTGTATGGACTTTATGTTTCTTTGCTGAAAGTCTAGCTAAAATTTGCGCTGCTTGCGTGGTGTTTTCAGGCTTTCCAAGCGCATCGCCGCCAATCTCGACCACGGTATCGGCACCGAGGCATGTAATTTCGGCATTGCTTTCTGATAAACGTTGATACGCTGCCCGGGCTTTCTCCGCTGCCAGTCTTTGCACAAACTCGACAACGCCCTCATCGCGACGCATGTTTTCGTCAATATCGACCGGATACACCTCGTAATCGACGCCGATCTGGTCAAGTAATTCCTTTCGACGCGGTGATGCAGATGCCAATATCAATCGAGCCGGCATGATTCAGCTTCTATGGTACGGATGGTTGTTAATGATGGTCCAGGCACGGTAGAGCTGTTCAACCAGAATGACACGAACCAGGGGATGTGGGAATGTTAACTCAGACAAGGCAATTTTTTGCCTGGCCGCAGATAAGACTTCGTCTGAAAGTCCATCGGGCCCACCGATAATGATGGCTACATCCTGCCCCTGTGCCATCCATTGATCGAGCTTTGTTGCTAATGCTTGCGTTGAAAGCTTTTTACCGCCGACATCGAGCACGACAATACTGGCTCCTGCAGGCACAGCATCGAGTAATTTTCTGCCTTCATCACGCTTGATACGCTCGATATCTGAATTCTTGCCACGCTTGATCAGCGCAACTTCTGTTGTTTTTAACTGAAGTTCACGCGGCATGCGTTTCAAAAATTCATCACAGGCCTGAGTTACCCAACCGGGCATTTTCTGCCCGACGGCTAGGATATGAATATGCACCGATTAAAGTGATTCCTGTTGCCGTGATAACCCGACCTGCCAGAGATTTTCCAGTCCGTAAAACTCGCGAATCTGCGGCTGCATAACATGCACGACCACATCACCCAGATCAACCAGCACCCACTCGCCCTCTTCTTCGCCTTCAACACCCATGGGTAGATGCCCTGCTTTTTTCGCGTCATGTGCCACATTGCCGGCGATGGACTTCACGTGCCTGTTCGAGTTACCACTGGCGACAATGATGTAATCCGTGACATCGGTTTTATCACGCACATCCAGCTCCACGATGTTTTCAGCTTTTAAATCCTCAAGCGCGCTCTTTACCAGTTTCCTGAGTTCATCTGTTTGCATATTCAGTCATTTACCATCGTGAGTAATTTGTCATACACGGCATCCGGCATTAAGTAGCGTGCACTTCTGCCCTGTTTCAGTGCCTGCCTGATCTGGCTGGCTGATATATCAAGCTGTGTCACCGATTTTAACAGGATTCGACCGTGAGCTTTTAGCCCAAGTTCATCCGCTGAATTTACCAGCTCTGCCGGTATATCCTGCAGAAAAGCCTGGTCCAGCACCGCACCCGGGCGCGTCGTTACCACCAGGTGGCACAACCCGGGTATGCGCTGCCACTGATGCCAGTCTTTCAGCCCCATAAAGGCATCCATCCCCAGCACCAGGCACAAGCCAGCGCCCGGAAAATCATCCTGCAGCGACGCCAGGGTATCGACCATGTAGGAATGGCCCGTGCGTTCGAGCTCACGCTGATCGAGCTCAAAACCGGGCTGATCGCCAATAGCGAGTTGCAGCAACTGCAGGCGTTGCTGCGAATCCAGCCAGGGTTGTTCACGGTGTGGCGGAATACTGTTGGGAATAAAACGCATCTGTTCCAGCGCAAGCGATTCCATTACCTCTAACGCCGGGCGTAGATGGCCGTAGTGAACGGGATCAAAGGTTCCACCGAGAATGCCAATCATCGCGATAACAAACTCATAGGGGAAAATGATAGTTGATCACGAGAGCTGTGAATGGTTTTCTCAGACAGGGCGATGTAAAAATGCATAGGAAGTAAGCTGCCGATTTCAGACGAGGCGGATATCACGGAAAAAACGGAATGTACACGTTAGTACATGAGTATTTTGATGTGATATCCAACGACGTATGGGATCGGCA
>JARFRD010000200.1 GCA_029287435.1 Gammaproteobacteria bacterium | reverse complement strand
CATACACTTCCTGCTAAGTGCCAACCTGCTCGAGTGGATCTGACAGGATCCACTCGATCATTTTTTTAACACTTGACCGTCTAAAAGCCTGAGAACAGGCTTTGTGAATTATTTATAACCAGTTACCGATCAGCAGGAACGGCGCCCAGTAACTTGGGTGCTTGAATCTTGGGTCCTCTAGCAGCGCAATCTGCGCCTGTTGCAGAGCTTTGGCTTTGGATGTATCTACATCCTTCAGGTTTCCATAGAACTCGGTTACCAGCATTGAAGAAGCCTTGTCGTTGATATACCACAAGGTTGCAACAGCGCTTCTGGCACCGGCTTTTACAGCCACCCCACCAAGCCCAAGCGCAGCCTTGTCATCACCTACAGCCGTCTGGCAGGCGCTGAGCGTAAGTAGTTCAACCGGTTGCTCGCGGTAGGTGGTGCTGGCCATGAAACCTTCCAGCGTATCCATGTTGAGCTTGCCGTCATAGGTCAGCAGGAATGTGTTCCTGACATCGCTCTGAAACTTGCCATGTGAAGCAACATGGACGATTGAGTAAGGTGTTTCACCCAGTTCCTGGCCGACATTGGATTCGGTAAACGTTGTGTTCTCCAGTACTGCGCCTTCGTACAACTCATCCAGCCTGGTCACCTCACCTTCGACATCCGGTAACGGCGGAAAACCCTGTACACCTTCAGTCAGACCAGCAACCAGCAATTTCACATTCTCCCTGGGTAATGGCTGGGGATCGGTCAAAGTCAGCCCGGGAGTTGTCGCAACCGCGTAGCGCGTGACGAGGAAGTTTTTACCATCGTACAGCGCAGTCAGCGGAATGGTCCGTAGTGGGCCATCAGGAATGAAGACCAGTGTATCGATATTCTGCGCTTGCAGGTCCTTTTCCATGGGTTGTATCAACCACGAGTACAGTTTCATGGCATGACGCCGGTACTGGTGTGTCGTACGTTTCTCCAGGCGCGCCCTGAAACGGTTGATCTCGTTATTGAGCTCATCGGCACTCACGGCAACGGTGTAACGCTTGATGCCATCAGGCAGGCTCAACAGGATTTCGAGTCGATCATTTAAAACGATGGGGTATATGGCAGCGGTATTCTTGCCCAGCTGGTCTATACCTGTCGTCTTCGCCTTCAGTGCTGCGACACAATCATCACGAAAGTAATTTTCCAGCTCGGCACCCTTGAGCATTTCCACGGTAGCACGTACCTCAAGCAATGCGGCTTCAAGCGTGCCTGCATCTGTGGTGGTATCCGCTTTTTTCAACTTCAGATCCGCAAGTTCGAGGTATAACTGCCCGGCTTCTTCTCTGAAACCACCATTTCTGCTCAGGTCAGTTGATGCCAGTATGGGCCGAACTGTCTGCAAATCGCGAACAGCGCGTTGGTAGGCACTGATTGCCTGATCAGTGTTACCTTGTGCCTGTAACAAACGACCTTCCTGCCATTGCCAGCGATAGCTGACTTCGGGTGCTGGTGTCCTTTGCAGATGAAAGGTAGCCTTGCGCGTATACATCATCGCCTGTTCGGTACGTCCGGCACCTTCGTTGAGTTCGCCAAGATAGCCGTAGGCAAATGACAATGCGCGATTATCACCAATAGACTCGGCCACGCTGGCAGCTTCATTGAGGGCGTTTTCCGCCTGTTTCACCAGGTCGCCATCGGGTGTCTCGGCTGCAACCGCCAGGCTTGAATACAGTCTGCCTATACTGATCAGGATATAGGCTTTTTCGTGTGACGGCGGCAGTGCTTTTACGTCATTTGCGGCCTGGTTGAGCTGCTCCAGCGCTTCTTTCTGACGGTCACTGTCGACCAGAGTGCGGGCGATATTGACCGTTCCCTTGACAGCCAGCCTGTTATTTTTAGCAGCCTGCGCGTCCGAAACGGCATTCTTGAATGAAGCAATTGCCGCATCGTATTCACCCTCTGATGCCAGCAGATTACCCAGGTTGTTACCGGCGATAGCAGCGGTGCCATGACGTCCTGCCGCGCGTTCCTCGCTGGTAGCTTTTTCGAGCAGTTCTCGTGCCTCATCAACACGGTTCGAGAACATGTAGGCCGTGCCGAGACTGATCGCGACCTGGCTGGCGAGACGTTCATCGCCAACAGCTTCGGCCAGTACCAGGGCAGACTTGAGATTATTGATCGCCTTGTAGTTCTGTCCTATGGCGAGATAGGCATCGGCCTTGTACTGCAATACACGCGCCTGACCACTCTTGTCGTCATTCTCACGGTATTTATCCAGTGCAAGATTCCATGCTGTAAGCGCATCTTCATAGAGACCGTTACTGAAACTTTGTTTGCCGGCTCTTACTTGTTCGGTTACAACGTCAGAAGTGGTTAATTCGGTTGCCGCCAGAACCGCGACAGAAAAAAGAAGCCCGGCAAAAAAATACAACACTTTTGGCAAGACTTTTGGCAGGAATCGATACTCCATTTCAGAACCCCTTTGTTTGGTCTCATTTAACCAGAAGCTCTAAGTTACCACACCCTGACAAAAGTACCTATACCCTTGAGATTGCTTTATTTCACTGTTGATATGAAAGCCTGCCATGGCCGTATTCAGTCATATGTCTGATAAATAACCGGGCACTGAAATCTGCAGCTCAATAAGAAATAACATTACAAAACTCTAATGTACATCACGCGTTTCAAAATCGACTTTGGTACTCAAGCATCATTTCATACGAATGTAATCGTAATGACAAAATCGATGAATTACAGCATTGGAAAACATGGTTGATGCAGATCAAAAACACCGATAAATGCTGTTACAAATCCAGCCAAACTGTTTACGATCAATATCAAGCAGCTTCTATAAAAAAGTTGTTACAAATTAACCATGAATGGCCCCCTCCTCGCAGTATGTACACATCATGAAACGTGATACCCATACACCCGAACATGAACGTATCCGCAATAACACCGGTGATGTTCCGCCGTGGTGGCGCTGGGGTCCGTATGTCAGTGAACGCGCCTGGGGAACGGTTCGTGAAGATTACAGTGCTGATGGTGATGCCTGGCGCTTTTTAACGCACGAGCAGGCACGCAAGAAAGCTTATCGCTGGGGTGAAGACGGCCTTGCCGCTATCAGTGATCGTTATCAGTTACTGGTGTTCTCGCTAGCCTTATGGAATGAGCGCGATCCTATTCTGAAAGAACGTGCCTTTGGTGTAACGCCAAATGAAGGCAATCACGGTGAAGATGTTAAAGAGTATTACTTCTATCTCGATAACACACCAACACACAGCTACATGAAATATCTCTACAAATATCCGCAGAGAGAATTTCCCTACCAGCAGCTGATTGAACAGAACCAGGCACGTGCCGGTAAAGGTCCTGAATACGAACTCATCGACACGGGTATTTTCGATGACAACCGCTATTTTGATGTGCAGGTTGAATATGCCAAGGCTTCAGCCAACGACATATGTATTCGCATACAAGCGACAAACAGGGGGCCTGAAGATGCCCCGCTTCATATCCTGCCCCACCTCTGGTACCGGAATACCTGGTCATGGAGTGAACCACGAGGGCCCGAACCATGTATCAAACTTGTAGAACAAAGCCAATCAACAGATCCTGAACATATCACGCTAGTTGCTGACAGCAGTGCTATCGATCCACTGAAGGGCCTGTTGTTTCCTTATGAACTTGGCAAATATTACCTGCATGCACGCGGAAACTGCACGCCATTATTTACCAATAATGAAACCAACATGCCTGAAGTATTCGGCCCCGAGGCAGTCAGTCATTCATCATATGTAAAAGATGCGTTCCACCGCCACATAATCAATCAGGAACAATGCATCAATCCGGAACAAACAGGAACCAGGGCCAGCCTGCAGTATCGCCTTGATATACCTGCAGGTGAATCTGTTGAAATATGTTTACGCTTATCGCCTGATAACATGGATACACCGTTTGCCGATTTTGACGACATCGTCTCCAGGCGCCGACAGGAAGCAGATCTGTTTTATGAATCAGTCCATGCACCAAAAGCAAGCCCGCAGGAAAAGCGTATACAACGACAGGCGCTCGCTGGTTTACTCTGGAGCAAGCAGGTCTATCTGTTTGATGTAAAAAAATGGCTTGACGGTGATCTTGGTTGCTGCCCTCCCCCGGAATCACGCAAGACAATACGCAATCAACACTGGCGACATCTCAACTCCATGCGGGTATTGCTGGTGCCAGACAAATGGGAATATCCCTGGTTCGCTGCCTGGGACCTCGCATTCATCGCCGTTACGACGGCACTGGTTGATCCTGTTTTCGCTAAAGAACAACTCTGGCTCATGTTGTTCGAACAGTTTCAGCACCCTAACGGACAGATACCCGCCTATGAATGGGAATTTTCAGAGGTTAATCCCCCGGTTCATGCCTGGGCAGTATGGCGTGTCTATAACATGGAAAAACGTCTGTACAACAACGCCGACCGTGATTTCCTGGAGCAATGCTTTCACAAACTGTTAATCAACTTCACCTGGTGGGTCAACAAGGTAGACACGGAAGATAACAACATTTTTGAGGGCGGCTTTCTCGGACTCGACAACATCACGGTGATAGATCGCGACCGTGATCTTCCGGATGGTGCTGTACTGGAGCAGTCAGATGCAACCGGCTGGATGGGCATGTTCTGCCTCAACATGATGCGGATCGCACTGGAACTGGCCAGGGAAGACAAGGTATACGAGCGTATGGCAACGAAGTTTTTCGAGCACTACAACTACATCGGTGCTGCGATGAAACGCATGGGCGGCCGTGACTATCAATTATGGGATGATGAAGACGGTTTCTTTTATGATGTTTTGCGATGTGCAGATGGCAGTTTCCGCAAGTTCCAGGTTCGTTCATTAGTTGGCCTGATACCTATATTTGCCACTGAATGCCTGGAGGAAGAACAGACAAAATCCTTTCCATCATTTATGTCAAACCTGAACTGGTTTCTTACCAATCGCCAGCAGTTCACACGTATATGCAGCTACCCGGTTATTAAAAACGAGCAGACGACGTACATACTGTCAAATATTGACCGTGATCAGATGACCAGACTACTTAAACGCGTGTTTGATCCAGGGGAGTTTCTTTCAGACTTCGGCATGCGCAGTCTTTCCAAAACCTACAAAGATGAGCCTTTTATCTTTGGTGACAGGCGTATCTGCTATGAACCCGGTGAAGCAGAATCGAAAATCAAAGGTGGAAACTCAAACTGGCGTGGTCCGGTCTGGTTTCCAACCAGCTTCCTGATGGCAGAATCGCTCTGCCGAATGGGTCGCGTACTTGATAAAGATTATACGGTAAGGGTCAAGCTTGATGACAAGCACGATTTCACTGAAATGACGCTTTGTGACCTTGCAGAAGAACTGGTTAACCGGATGATCAGGCTTTTTCTTCCTGATGATAAAGGCCGCCGACCGATTCATGGAAACAACAAACAGTTTCAACAGGATCCACACTGGAAGGATCTGTTGCTGTTCCATGAATATTTTCATGGCGACACGGGCCATGGCCTGGGGGCTTCTCATCAGACCGGCTGGACAGCACTGGTCGCACTAATGATTGATGAGTGGAGACAAGATGACAGCTAAATCGATCGCTACAGCTTTCACAGCTACTGAAAAAATTGCAGATCCATGCATCATGGTGATTTTCGGGGCATCAGGTGATCTAACCAGACGACTGCTGGTACCTGCGATCTACAACCTTGCCAATGATGGATTACTTTCCGATAACTTCGCAATTGTCGCTATGGCACGGCGTGATTACACCACCGAATCGTTTCGCGAAATGTTATCCAGCAGTATTAAACAGTTTTCTACCAGCACTGATCTTGAGCAACACACCTGGTCAACGCTGGTCGACAAGCTATATTACCTGCAAGGCAGTATTGAAGATCCCGTTGCCTGTAAGGCGCTGGTAGACAAGCTCGATGAGCTCGATAAAAAATACCTGACCAATGGAAATATCCTGTTTTACCTGGCGACACCTCCAACTATGTTCGGGCC
>JARFRD010000138.1 GCA_029287435.1 Gammaproteobacteria bacterium | reverse complement strand
AAGCATTACACTATTGATTAGAAGTTTCTGAATACAGCGGCACAGTTATCGCTGGGCGCCTGTAGCTCATAGTTTAACCCATTAAGGCAGTCACTTGGGGCAGGATCAATCCAACCCTGGCCAGCGAGACCTAGCTGCATTGCGCCTGTGAGCGGTGATCCATCATCCACTTTACGGTCCAGCTCGGCAATTACTTCGACTGGTACACCTCGCCCACTGAGTAATTCATGCGCATCTGATGCACCCGTTTGAACCATACTACCATAAGCTAAATTCATACCCGAGCCAAAACCATTCTCCGGACAAAGATTAGGGGAGCAATCATAAGCGGTTTGATTAATCGGTGTGGCATCATCATTATATCCACCGGTGAGATATCCTGCTGCTTCCAGGTGAACCCATACACGAGCACTCTCTAAATCCGTATCAACCAAGCCATTACCATCACCACCGTCCGGTGTGCCTGGCAAATTAACACTAGACTGAACGGTACTATAATCACCCGGGAACGCGCGATAACGGTCCTGGAAACTGAACCAGGCCGCGGTAATGCCATCAACGGTATTATTCATTGCACGTACGCGTGCAGTATTGATCAGCTCCTGGCCTTTGAGTACACCACCCAGCAGTAAACCGATGATTACCAGTACGATGGCGATTTCGATCAGGGTAAAACCTTTTTGATGATGCTTCATGTATATGTATTTGTTCATGTCTCTCACTTGGATCACTGTGATTGCATTGATCTTTATAGTTAGTCTTATTAATTCAAAAGCAATTACCGTACCAATCTTATATAGACCAAAATTTGTACAAAAACCGCCTCTTTTAGTGATTATTTAGCTGTTTTTACGGTTTTTTTTGTCTAATTATCAACACCTTGTTGAGATTTCGACAGTTTTTCCTCGAGTACTCGTATTTTGTTCTCGAGGAAATTAAGTTCATAGGGATCGGTGATTTCACCACTTGCAATCAGCCCCCCCACCAGGACCTTGGCGGCCTCGACTTCGCCCATATCCTCAAGCACAATTATCTTCATGTCCTTTGCCCAGTATGGCACATTCGCCCCGGTCGCCTTCTCAGCCAGTGCATCGGCATACTTCAGCGCCAGTTCCATGTCACGCAGTTCATGCTTGGCTGTAATCACTGCGTGCGCCAGCCAGCGCCAGTGCTTGTCCGGGGTTTCGTTGAACTTGTAAAAGATGTATTCCATCATCTCGCGTTGCTTCTCGCGGTTACTGACACTGCCATAGACGCGGGCCGCCACCAGCATGGGATAATGCCCTCGTGGATCGAGTTCCAGTATCGTATCCAGCCATTCGCTGACTATGCCGTAATCCAGTGAGTGCAACGGGATGCTTAATCCTGGCTGATTGTCGAATGCCTGTAGCCAGAGGTTAAGTATCTTGGCCGTTGCGATTGGCTCCCCGAATGAACTCATGGTATAAGCGCGCGGTGTCATTGGGTGAGGTAAATCCTCCGCTTTTGCCATGACTGGATCCTGCATGCTATGCCAGGCGACCTGCATGGCGAGTGCGACTAGCAGCAGAACCCTGATCAACAGCGGCACATCCCCGACAGGCCTGTCTTTATCTATAAGATCACGGATCATCAGAAATTTTTTCGGTAAAAGTCGAACAATGCGATTGCTGAAAGCAACAGCAGATAGATCATGGTCTGGCCTAGAACCGGCACCAGCATGGCAAATTCGCCTGTACCGTGAGCCAGCCATTCTGTCTGGGTAAATCGATGCAGGTCGGGCAATAGCCAGGTCAGCAATTCAACAAAGCTGTCCATGAATTTTTGTGCGGTCGAAGTATGCGGAATAATCGGATATGTCGCCATCAGATAAATTGACGTAGCTGTTCGAGAAGCTGCATATATAATGAAAACACCCGCGAGGGCAGCCGGAATCTGGTTAAAAGTAAATAACATGACCAGGCCAAGAGCCACTACAAGAACCAATTCGAGCAGCAACGATATTCCCCAGATCATTACCTGTTCAACCGGTGCATACAGCATCAGCATGGTGCTGAAGATCACGGCAATAATAATGGCAACCTGGACAAAACCTGTCAGCTTACCCAGGTAATAGCTGCTACGATGAATTGGCATCGCCAGGATCATTTCCAGGGTTTTATCCTGCAATTCACGGACGGTACTCGAGACGACAAACATCGCTAGTATTACCACTGAGCTGAGACGTAAAAAAGCTGCCAGTACAGCTACCTGTGTAACCCTGTGCTCTGTTATCGCAAGATCGCCAATAAACTCCACCAGTCCAAAGCTGACGGCAACAACCAGGAGCGATAACCATAACAAGCGATTACGCATCGATTCAATTATGGTAAATTTCGAAATAGTGAGAATCTTTGAAAACATCCCTCGGCCCAATCAAGCCACATGAACCAAGTGTAGGCATAACTTGATGTCTTTTCTATCCTCCCGACTGCTTTTAGGTAATGAGCACAGACTGCTAGGGCTGATGATGGTCACGCTTATAGCCGCTCTTGCGTTTATTGACGATATCAATATATCGCGCAGCCTCTTCATCACGCACTTCGGTTTCTTCCTTTTGTGGCAGCCTATTTACAAGAAAGAAACACAATTCAGCATGGTAAATCTTGTTTCCCTGATTACCCTGATCAGCGCATTTATCATCTGGTTGAATATCTGGTTAACGCCAATCTGGCTGCTGCTACTACTCAGCCTGTTAACAGGAAGAATATTCTCCCGTGGCCTGGAGCGTGTAGCTTATGGTATCGCGATCATTGTTATATTCCTGCAACTTATACTGGTAACAACACCTGACCTGTTTTCACTATACAGTTTCACCGAGCCTGTCAGAACAAGCATCAATCTTATTTTGATCATCATGTTGTTACCGTTGTTCTTCATGCCGGCTGACACCGGGCACCCATCGAATGTCGATTTTATCCGTGGCTTTCTGATCGTACTGCTGACGTTATTTATGTGCATGGGTGCTGTAATTGTTACCACCACGACAAACAGCCCTTACATTCAATCTCTGGCCACAACTATCTTTCTAGCTGCCATCTTTTTGTTCGCTGCTGCAGTTCTGTGGTCACCACGAGGCGGCTTCTCCGGCCTGGCTCAGCTATGGGAACGGTACCTGTTAAATATCGGCGGCCCATTTGAGCAGTGGATTTCACATTTATCCTCTCTTGAAGCCAACTCAACTCTGGAACCAGATTATTTCAATTAAACCAGCATACGTTATTTAAAGGAAAGG
>JARFRD010000125.1 GCA_029287435.1 Gammaproteobacteria bacterium | reverse complement strand
AATGCTCCGGCGACCCCCGATATCTACACTACGGCGAAGTCGTCGGCAGCGTCAGATGTGTATAAGAGACAGGTATCCAGCAGCAGGTAAACACCGCTGTTGGTCGGTTGTTGATCAGAACAGCCCGCCAGCATCAGCAGGCTGGCCAGGATTGATGTGAGAGTCAGATTTTTCATCATGCTATCTCCCGATATTCAGAATTAACGGTATGGGTAACTGGGCTACCACGATTTGAGCCGCTCAGTCGTTTGGTGATGGTGGTCTCCAGCCAGAGTGGGCCAAAAATCACCAAATCGTACAGATTGACCACGATCTTGCCGCTATATCGCGCGATGTTGCCGACAAAGCGTAAAACAAAGGCAACTGCACGCAGGAACGCGGCTGCGACAATACCGACCACGGTACGTGTCGAATGCACAAAGGTTTCAAGCGGAATCGCGACGAACACCAGCGCAAACGGCAGGATGAAACCCATACCCATCTGTGCGGCCGTGGTAATCCAGGCAAAATCGGAAGCCGCGACCACGCTCTCGGCATCACCACGCAGCATGGCACTGGTGGCTAACTCGTCTTCCATCAGGATTTCACGCATGAAAGCGAGACCGGCTTCGACACTGGCGAGTACAAACAGGAAGCTGAAAGTTATCCAGATCATGCGTACCCGCAACTTGTCATTGAGGGCACCGATTACCGGGAACAGGCGTGTGATGCGCAACGATTCCATCAGGAACAGGCCCATGGAAATCTCGACCAGGATGATCACGATGGCAGAAATCTCGGACACCTTGAAGTTACCGATGAAGTTCTGGCCACCGACCATCTCGGCCATCGGGCGTGCAATCAGGGTGAAGTTCACCATGGCACCGCCGACCGCAATCGCGAGCACAAACGCCGATACAAAGAACTGGCTGAGTGCAGACGATGACAGCACACGCGTGGCGCGATCACTGCCTTTAACAATTTCCTTGTACTCATCCATGTAACGACTGATCTTGGTCGCACGCTCGAGGATGCTGGAGATATTGCGATCCACATCAGCCAGCACGCGCTTCACGGAACGCCAGTGCGGCATCATGTTTTTCAGAATACCGTGGCGTTCCCTGCAGGCACGGCGGTGTTCCTTGATCGCTATGTCCTGCGCTTTCACCATCGACTTGTGAATGTCTTTGAGGATATGTGCCACCATGGCATCGCCATTACTGTCGATGCTGGCCACCGATTCGACTACCTTGCACCAGTCCGGCGGATCCGGCGGTACTTCCGTGCTTTGTTTGTAATCTTCATCGATGCGCGTAATACGCTCACTCAGCTTACGCTGCAGAGCAGGGTACTGCGCAAGATCATTCATTACCGTGTTCTCGACACGCTCGAACTCACGCTCGATCATGCGCTCGCTCGCTTCACGTCCGGCTTCGAGCAAGACTTCACGGTTACGTGCCTGCAAACGCGCCTCGGCCGATTTCACTGAACTCGCCGCGATGCGCAGTGCGTTATGAATCACTTCACTGAATGCCAGGATGTACTTCGTCGCAGGAATACGCGCGAAATAGAGCACGGCAGAAATAACAAAGAACCAGATCAGTCCTGAAAGGACCGGACTGGGAACGACCAGATAAATATCGGACAACGACATAAAACCTCCTCGTACCTGTTTTCGAACAGGCCATTACAATGGAGACAAACACAGCCGGAGATCGGCTAAAGGGATTTATTCGCAGTTAGAAACCAGAAAGGTAAACGTCAGTCTAGCGCAGTAGTGGAAAGAAATCCGACGAAACTGACAAGCGGTCCGACAAAATTATAACTAATTGTATTTACTGCTATTTATAGCCATTATTTACATCAATTCTATATTAATAATGACCTATATAGGGCCAAAATCTGACACTGAATGCATCCTATTTTTAGTAATTCTTGATTTATGCTGTGAGTGCAGCTAAATACAGGAAAACGCAGGTATTTTTACATGCATAAATGACACAAAACTGATCGACTGCATATCATAAATAAATACTCTGCGAGGTCTCGATGAAACTAGAGACATACCAGTTTTCCGAAGATGCTGGCTGGGATAGAACACCCGATACAAATCTCGATTCAAAGCAAACCCTGCTGTTGTTCTTCGGCACGCCTGAATCCAGCCTGATCGAGAAAGAACTGCAGCAACTCGACAACAACTTTCCGAATTCAATCCTGCTTGGCTGTTCCAGTGCCGGTGAAATCTACGATGACGATGTTTACGATCAAAGCATCTCGTTGGCGATCGCGACCTTTGAACGTACAGAAATCAAAATCGCACACGAACAGATCGATGCAGACAACAACTCCGTCGACATCGGTAATCGCCTCGCAGCATCGTTACAAGATGATGAGCTCAAATCGGTGCTGGTTCTTTCCGATGGTCTTGCTATCAATGGCAGCCAGCTGATTGAAGGCCTGACCGAGAGTTTACCGAAAGATGTCATTATCACCGGCGGCCTCGCAGGTGACGGCGATCGTTTTCAACAGACCTGGGTCTGGGCCGACGGCAAGCTGCGTACGCACCAGGTCTGTGCTGTGGGTTTTTACGGCGAGCATATTGGCGTGGGTCACGGTTCGCGCGGCGGCTGGGACATTCTCGGGCCTGAACGCGAAGTAACGCGCTCCAAAGACAACGTGTTGTACGAACTCGACGGTCAGCCCGCACTGGAACTCTACAAGAAATACCTCGGCGATCGTGCAGACGGTTTGCCAGCCACCGGCCTGTTGTTCCCGCTCGCGATCAACAATAACGATGAAGAAAACACCGTTACGGTCAGAACCATCCTGGCCGTAGATGAAGACGAAGACTCGATTACATTTGCAGGCGATATACCGCAGGGCAAGTACGTATGGTTGATGCGGGCAAACTTCGACCGCCTGATTGACGGCGCGGCTGATGCTTCCGAGGCTATCGATACCAGCGGCTACAGCGACGGCCCGTGCCTGGGCATCTCTATCAGCTGCGTTGGCAGGCGCCTCGTGCTTGGCCCGAGAACCGAAGAGGAAATCGATGCTGCACTGCAGCACTTGCCCGAGGGTACACGTCAAATCGGTTTCTACTCCTACGGCGAGATATCGCCGCTGGCAAACGGACGTTGTGATCTGCACAACCAGACCATGACCCTGACCCTGATCTGGGAAGACATGGAAGCCGCCTGACCGTGCACCGACTACTCGCAAGACAACTAAAAAAACTCGGCCTGTCGCAAGACAAGCTACCGAGCCAGCAGCAGTGGGCGAAACTGCTCACCACGATCGAAAAAAGTTACGAAGCTTCTGACCAGGACCGCTACACACTCGAGCGCTCGCTCACCTTATCGTCTGAAGAGATGCAGGTGCTGTACCAGAAGCAGAAAGATACGTATGAAAGTCGCCTTGAATCGATCCTTAACGCGATGCCGGACGTACTGTTCCTGCTCAACGAAGACATCAAGTGCCTTGAAGTCATGTCCGGCAACAAGCGCATTCTCAAAGACAACATCAGCCTGGCACTCGGCAAGTATGCACATGAAGTGTTCCCGGAAGATAAGGCCCGCTTGTTCAAGGATGCCGTAACACGCGCGTTGACCAAAGATAATCTGGTCGTGGTGCATTACGAACTCGACATCAATGGTGAGACACATTATTTCGAAGGCCGGGTGATGCCGACGAACTATGTCGTTGATGGTCAACGTACAGCCGTGTTTATTGCCATCGACATTACCAAACGCGTCAAGGCCGATGTACAGTCACAGATCATTACGACAATGTTCGACAGCTCTCGCGAGGGCATGCTCATACTCAACAACAAGCTTGAACCTGTGAGCTATAACAAGGCGTTCTGCGATCTAACCGGAGAAACACCAGATACCGTGGAATCGGGGATGTCCGCACTGGTCAAGCGCCTGTTCAGTAGCAGTACCGGTAACCGCATCAAGGAATCCATGATGGATGACGGTTACTGGATCGGTGAAGTCACGGGCTATCACAAGAGTGGTGAGTCGTACCCACTGTGGCTGAGCATCAACAAGGTCAGGTGCAATACAGCCGACACCACGAACTACGTGGTGATGCTGTCCGACGTGTCCGAGCTGAAACGTTCGCAGGAAGAACTCGAGCATGTGGCGACGCACGATGCACTGACGAACCTGCCCAACCGTATCCTGTTCCAGGACCGGCTGGAACAGGCCATCATACGCACGCATAGAAATGACACGCTGGGCGCACTGTTTTTTCTCGACCTCGACCGCTTCAAGAACATCAATGACAACCTCGGCCATCTTGTCGGCGATGATCTGCTGATGCAGGCCGCGCAGCGGCTCAAGCAGATATGCCGCAGTTCCGACACGCTGGCCAGAATTGGCGGTGACGAATTTACCGTTATCGTCGAAGACCTGCACGAGACTGACGAGCTGGCCTTCATCGCACAGAAGATCCTTAATGCATTCAAGGAACCGTTCGCGCTGAAGGATTACAAGCTCGAAATCAGCGTGAGCATTGGCATCAGCATATTCCCGCAAGACAGCGAGGACCCGGTTGAAATCATCAAGCATGCCGATACCGCGATGTATTCAGCGAAGGAGCTGGGTAGAAATACCTACCAGTTCTACACACAGGAACTCACTTCCAGTGCTTTTGAGTACTTCGCCACCGAGATCGCTCTGCGCAAGGCACTGGAGAACAACGAATTTTTCCTGCTTTACCAGCCACAGTTCAACCTCGAGTCCAACGAACTCATCGGCGTGGAAGCACTCGTGCGCTGGAGACATCCCGACATGGGCATCGTTTCTCCCGCAGCTTTCATACACATCGCTGAAACCAACGGCCAGATTATCGACATCGGCCGATGGGTGATCGCCGAAGCCAGTCGCCAGTGCTCGGTGTGGAAAGCACAGGGAATGCCGGACCTCACGGTATCGGTGAACATCTCGCGCAAGCAGCTCGTGGTACCCAATTTCGCTGATGATGTCAGTGCAATACTCGAAGAAGAGGGCCTGGACGGCTGCCAGCTTGAATTCGAGATTACCGAAAGCTCGATCATCGAGAACAAGGGTATTGCCTACGACAATCTCAACAATCTCAAGGCCATGGGTATCAACATGGCGATCGACGATTTCGGTACCGGTTACTCATCGCTGATCAACCTCAAACAGTTCCCGCTCACGCGCCTCAAGATCGACCAGTCATTCGTGCGCGACGTTACCAAGGACCCCAACGACGAGGCCATCATTCGGGCCACCATCGCACTTGCCAAGAGCCTGCAGCTGCGGGTGATTGCAGAAGGTGTCGAAACTGAAAACCAGCGCAAGTTCCTGCTCATGGAAGGCTGTGATGAAGCCCAGGGCTACTTCTACAGCCAACCGGTGGAGGCCGATGAAATCATCGAGCGCTACCTGCATCACAATCACATCCAGAAAAGCGTTCAATTTAAATAGTCCGGCCATTCCAGGCTAACTGGATGTCATCACATGATTATGTGATCATCTGCGATATTTCAGAATGTTTCAGTGGTAACGACAGACCACGCACAACGCACACGGAACCAAACCACATGTCGAGCGCCATCGCCATTATCCTGCACCTGCTGGCCATCAACATCTGGGTTGGCGGCACGTTTTTCTCCGTTGTTGTGCTCAGGCACGCGGTATTGCATCTCGAAGCCGAACAGCAAACTCGCCTGATGCAATGGTTACTGCCGCGTTTCTTCTTCTGGGTATGGATCGCTATCCTGGTGCTGCTGGGTAGTGGTGGCTGGATGGTGTATCAAACCTTTGGCGGCCTCGGCACCTCGCCACTGTATATCCTGGTGATGCTCGGCTTTGGTGTAACCATGATGCTGAACTTTACCCTGATCTTTTTCGAGCCTTACCAGCACTATAAAAAAGCCATTGCGCAGCATGACATTAACGAAGCCCAACGACAGCTGGCGATGATAGGCAACCTGAGCAAAATCAACATGGTGCTCGGTATCTGTGTTGTTGTCGCGATCGGCCTGGGGCCGCACGTATTTACCTGACAGCTACTGATTTGTATGGCAACTACTCACTGTATGCGGGTGTACCCGTACGCTTGCCACCAAACCAGTCATAGATGCTGAAATCATTTTCATAGGGCACCTGTTTCACGTTAACCATCTTCGGTGCCAGCATATTGATATAGGTCGTCATGAAATGATGCTTCAGGTTTTTGTCGGTCACCATCTCGTTCATGAAATCCGTCGCCCGCATCATACTGTCGAGGCCTTCAAGCTCTGAATACACGTTGCCTTGCTGCAACACGATTTCAGTACCCTGGTGCCAGTAGATATCCATGTTCATCATGTCCATGGGATCCATTGGCGGTACCAACGGCACCATGTCCTTCGGTGTAACCACGCGGGTTACATTCAAATGAGCGTAAGCACGGCTGCCCTGGATGTTCGTCACCTTGGGCTGGCCAAAGGTAATGACCTCGCCAACCTCATAACCACTCGCATCGAGATACATCGCCAGCACCAGTGCGGCCGCACCGCCGAGACTGTGGCCCGTGGTATTGATACGGTAATCTTTGTTGAGCTCGGGTTTAATCTTGTCGAAGATATAATCAGCCGACACAGAAAATCCCTGGTGAATCTTGATCCCGGCACGCGCATCCGGCAACAACACGAAAGCCACATCAACCAGCGCATTTTCAATATTCGAGGTGCCACGCACCGCAATAATGTGGCGCTTCTGCGCATCATTCGTTGCCAGGTAATAACTCACCCCATAACCGGGCAGCTCATCGGAAGTAGTCAGCTCGAATCCACTTTTCGTCAATACTTTCTCGACATCTGCGTTACCCAGGTAAGCAGCATTGGCGAGCAGCGCATATTCATGCAACTGCTTGAATCGATGGGTGTCTGTATTTGTTTCACCGGTCGCGGCTCTTACCGGGAACGCAAATGATGTGACTAAAAACAAAAGCAAAAAGAGTAAAAACAGTAAGGACTTTATCAACATATTATTATTTTCATACAAAAATCAGGGTTTATGACAACAACACCAGTTCCCATGTTCCTGATTTACAGATATTTATATACGCCGCTTAAAACCTTGAAACGAGACTAATAATCCTTATATATTAATACTGACATAACCTTAAACGGAGAAATACAATGCAATTACCAGAACGCGACGGTGACGGCTATCTGCTCGATATGAATGCCTGGACCCCCGAAATCGGTCGTGCCATGGCGGAAGCTGATGGTGTCGAAATCGATGACGTAAAGTGGAACCAGATCCTGAAAGCCCGTGAATACTACGACGACAATGCCGTAGTACCACCCATCCGCAAATTTGCGAAATACATCGAACAGAATCAGAAAGAAGTATTCAAGATGTGGAATACCGGCCCGATGAAGCCAATAACTAAATATGGTGGTTTACCTAAACCAACCGGTTGCGTCTAATCACAATCACCGTCATTGCGAGCGCAACGCGGCAATCTAATGTCGTGAACATTATGGCCATAGATTGCTTCGTACCTCGCAATGACGAATAAAGTGTTTTGCCTTTGTAGCCCGGATGAAACGCAGTGTAATCCGGGAAACGTCGTGAAACCCCGGATTCCATTTCATTTCATCCGGGCTACATTATTGCTTCCTTCGACAGGCTCAGGACGAACGGGTTTTTCTGAGAAGAAGATTAACGGGGTTTTTGAGAAGAAGATTATTATAGAACCGTTCGTGGTGAGCTTGTCGAACCACTGCCCAATTACAACGCTCGACCCTTTTCCCACTGATACGGCGTTGCTGTTTTATTCGAAACAGTTCTGGCCCGAGGCACCTGCTGACTACCGCTTTGGGCTTTCAGGTTGCGCATCTCCTGTTGTTCAAAGCTGCGATTACTTAATTTCGCCCCGAACAGCGCATACACTTCATTAACCG
>JARFRD010000116.1 GCA_029287435.1 Gammaproteobacteria bacterium | reverse complement strand
CAAAGGCCTTGGCATCACCACCCTGGGCTTCTGCCATCACTTTCGTCATCGCCGCTGTCAGCGTCGTCTTGCCGTGGTCTACGTGACCGATGGTGCCCACGTTTACGTGGGGTTTCGTTCTCTCAAATTTTTCCTTGGACACTGGTGATTACCTCGTTCAAAAACTTCAAATTTTTAAGCTGTTTTATTGATCACCGCTTCAGCAATATTCTGCGGTGCTTCTGCATATTTTTCGAATTCCATCGAGTAGGTTGCACGACCCTGGGTTGCTGAGCGCAACGCAGTTGCATACCCGAACATTTCCGACAGCGGCACTTCCGCACGGATGCTCTTACCTGCAGGTGTGTCTTCCATACCACCTACGATTCCACGGCGCCTGTTGAGATCACCCATCACATCGCCCATGTATTCTTCTGGCGTTACGACCTCGACCTTCATCATGGGTTCAAGAATTGCCGGGTTCGCCTTCAGCGCACCCTCCCTGAATCCCATCGAGCCCGCGATCTTGAACGCCATCTCGCTCGAATCAACATCATGATACGAACCGTCGTACAGGGTAACTTTCACATCTTCGATCGGATAACCTGCAAGCACACCGTTCTGCATCTGTTCCTGGATGCCTTTATCAACAGCCGGGATATATTCTTTAGGAACCGCACCGCCAACGATCTCGTTGACAAACTCGTAACCCGCGCCCGGCTCCTGCGGTTCAATACGCAGGTAAACATGGCCATACTGACCACGACCACCTGACTGACGCACAAATTTTGATTCCTGTTCTACCGGTTTGCGAATAGCTTCGCGGTAGGCCACCTGCGGATTACCCACATTAGCCTCAACGCTGAATTCACGCTTCAATCGATCAACAATGATCTCCAGGTGAAGCTCGCCCATACCTGAAATAATGGTCTGGCCAGATTCTTCATCTGTCTTGACCTGGAATGACGGGTCTTCCTGTGCCAGTTTACCCAGCGCGATACCCATTTTTTCCTGGTCAGCCTTGGTCCTGGGCTCAACCGCAACCGAAATAACCGGATCCGGAAACTCCATGCGTTCGAGCACAATCTGGTGTTCCGGATCACACAGGGTGTCACCCGTGGTGACATCCTTGAGACCAATTGCCGCTGCGATATCACCCGCGCGCACTTCCTTGATCTCTTCCCGGCTGTTCGAGTGCATCTGCACGATTCGTCCAATGCGCTCTTTTTTGCCTTTAACCGAATTAAATACGGTATCCCCTGAATTCAGCACGCCAGAATAAACGCGGAAGAAAGTCAGGTTACCTACAAACGGGTCCGTTGCAATCTTGAATCCCAGTGCCGCAAACGGTTCATCATCCGATGAATGACGCTCTGCAGCACTACCGTCTTCGAGCTCGCCCTGAATCGCAGGCACGTCAATCGGTGACGGCATGTATTCAATCACTGCGTCAAGCATTGCCTGTACGCCCTTGTTCTTGAACGCGGAACCGCAAAACGCCGGAACAATCTCATTCGCCAGGGTACGAATTCGAATACCCCGCTTGATTTCTTCCGCTTCGAGATCTCCGCTCTCGAGATACTTGTCCATCAGCTCTTCACTGGCTTCAGCAGCAGCTTCTACAATTTGCTCACGCAGTTGATTGCATTGCTCAACTAAATCAGCCGGTATGTCGCGTTCTTCAAATGTCGCGCCCATGTCCGCTTCATTCCAGTGGATTGCCTTCATGCGAATCAGGTCAACCACACCTTCAAATGCATCCTCAGCACCGATTGCAACCTGCATTGGTACCGGACTGGAGCCCAGGCGATCCCTGATCTGCTCCACCACACGCATAAAATCCGCGCCAGCCCTGTCCATCTTGTTGACAAAAGCCATACGCGGAACGTGATACTTATTTGCCTGACGCCAAACTGTCTCTGACTGTGGCTCTACACCACCGACAGCACAAAAGACTGCAACAGCCCCGTCCAGCACTCGCAATGAGCGCTCAACTTCAATCGTGAAGTCGACGTGTCCCGGTGTATCTATAATATTGATCCGATGCTGATCGTACTGTTGCTCCATGCCCTGCCAGAAACAGGTCGTAGCAGCCGAAGTAATCGTGATACCTCGTTCCTGCTCCTGCTCCATCCAGTCCATGGTGGCTGCACCATCGTGCACTTCGCCTATCTTGTGCGAAATGCCCGTGTAATATAGAACGCGCTCTGTCGTGGTCGTTTTACCTGCATCAATGTGTGCCATGATGCCGATATTGCGATATCGCTCGATAGGAGTTTTGCGCGCCACGGGAAAACCCTATCTACCAGCGGAAGTGTGCAAATGCCTTGTTAGCCTCGGCCATACGGTGCGTATCTTCACGCTTTTTAACTGCACTGCCGCGATTTTCCGCAGCATCCATGAGCTCACCAGCCAGCTTCAACTGCATCGACTTTTCGCCGCGCTTGCGTGCAGCTTCGATGATCCAGCGCATAGCCAGTGTCACACGTCTGTCAGCGCGTACTTCAACAGGTACCTGATAGGTCGCACCACCGACACGGCGTGATTTAACCTCAACCATCGGGCTGACGTTTTCCAGCGCCTGGTCGAGCACTTCCATGGATTCACCCTTGGCTCTATCACCAATGGTATCGAGTGCGTTGTACATGATCATTTCAGCAGTCGATTTCTTGCCGCTTTTCATAATCATGTTGACGAATTTTGTGATCTGAGTGCTGCCGAACTTGGGATCAGGCAGTATTTCGCGCTTGGGAACTTCTCTTCTACGTGACATCTCTCGCTACCCCTTAACCCTTAGGCCTCTTAACACCGTACTTGGAGCGACCCTGCTTACGGTTATCAACACCCTGGGTATCCAGCGAACCACGTACCACGTGATAACGAACACCTGGCAAATCCTTTACACGACCACCGCGAATCAGCACTACTGAGTGTTCCTGCAGGTTATGGCCCTCACCACCGATATAGCTACTGACCTCATAGCCATTAGTAAGACGTACACGAGCGACTTTACGCATAGCTGAGTTCGGCTTTTTAGGTGTTGTGGTATATACACGGGTACATACGCCTCGCTTCTGCGGGCATGCTTCCAGTGCTGGCACATTGCTTTTGGCGGCTTTGCTCTTACGAGGCTTGCGCACCAGCTGATTAACTGTTGTCATCTATGTTACTCCAAACCCGCATCAGACGGGCCCATATGGGTATTTACGAGCGATTCCCAAGGCTCAAAATAAACGACAGGCCGCAAAGGGCCTGCCCAAAAGAGGCGCAATTCTATGCCCACCCCGCTGCTCTGTCAAGCCGTCAGGGTGGACAGCTGCGCTAAAAACTACAAGCCGCCAGACAACTCACATCGTCTGGCGGCTTTTTCCAAGATACTGCTAAATCAGATGCTTAGCTACGCTTCTGATTCAGCCTGGTCGCCAGCTTCGGGTGCATCAGACTCGGAAGCAGCCGCTTCCACCGCGGCCTCGATAGCTTCCGCCTCGGCAGCCATCTCTTCCTCGCTGCGGAAGGCCTCTTCCAGCGCTGCGGTACGACGGCGACGGCGTTCTTCGTGGTATGCCAGGCCGGTTCCGGCAGGAATCAGTCGACCCACGATAACGTTTTCCTTCAAGCCGCGCAGGCTGTCACTGCTGCCGCGGACGGCGGCCTCGGTGAGAACACGTGTCGTCTCCTGGAATGATGCCGCCGAGATAAAGGACTCAGTAACCAGCGAGCCCTTGGTGATACCCAGCAGTATCTGTTCAAAAGTAGCCGGCTCCTTGCCCAGTGACAGCATTTTTTCGTTCTCTTCGATCACGCTTGAGCGTTCAACGATTTCACCCTTGAGGTAGCTCGATTCAGCACCATCGATGATTTCGACCTTGCGCAGCATCTGGCGAATAACCACTTCAATATGCTTGTCGTTGATTTTCACACCCTGCAGACGATAGACTTCCTGAATTTCGTTCACCAGGTAAGTCGACAGTGCCTCGGTACCGAGCAAACGCAGAATATCATGAGGATTCAACTCGCCATCGGCGATAACTTCACCCTGCTCTACATGCTCACCTTCGAACACGTTGATATGGCGCCACTTCGGAATCAGTGACTCGATGGTCTCATTGTCTTCCCTGGTGATGACCAGGCGCTGTTTACCCTTGGTTTCCTTACCAAAGCTGACTGTACCGGTTGTTTCGGCCATGATGGCTGATTCTTTCGGCTTGCGCGCTTCGAACAGGTCGGCAACACGCGGCAGACCACCGGTGATATCACGGGTCTTACTGGATTCCTGCGGAATACGCGCGATGGTGTCACCGACTGATACGCTACTACCGTCAGCGATGTTAATGATCGCACCGGATGGCAGGAAGTAGCGTGCAGGAATCTCTGTACCCGCAATGCACAGCTCTTCATCCTTATCATCCAGCAGGGTAACCAGTGGACGCATATCCTTACCAGCACTCGGGCGCTGTTTCGGATCGATAACGACGACCGAAGACAGACCGGTAATCTCATCTGTTTCCTTCTGAACACTGACACCTTCAGAGAAGTCGGTGAATTTCACCTTACCCGCGACCTCGGTGATAATCGGGTGGGTATGCGGATCCCAGTTCGCTACGATCTGGCCAGCTTCGACTTCACCCTCTTCGGCAACCGAAATTACTGCACCGTAAGGTACCTTGTAACGCTCACGCTCACGATTGTGTTCATCGACAACACCGAGCTCACCGGAACGTGATACCGCAACCAGGTTACCGCTAGCCTGCTCTACAACCTTGATGTTGTGCAGACGCACTGTACCCTTGGTCTTCACGGCAATATTGCTGGCCGATGCTGCACGACTGGCGGCACCACCAATGTGGAAAGTACGCATGGTCAGCTGGGTACCCGGCTCACCGATCGACTGTGCCGCGATAACACCAACAGACTCACCCTTGTTAACCAGGTGGCCGCGAGCAAGATCACGTCCATAGCACTTGGAGCATACACCGTGGGTGTTTTCACAGGTAATTACCGAACGTACAAGCATTTCATCAACGCCCAGTTCTTCAAGTTGCTCAACCCATTGCTCGTCAAGGAAAGTACCCTGCGGGATAACAACTTCGTCAGTACCGGCACGTTTAACATCAATCGCAGTCACACGACCCAGAACCAGCTCGTCCAGTGGCATAACCACGTCACCGCCTTCAATGATCGCCTGCATTAACAGGCCTTCTTCGGTGCCACAGTCATCGTTGACGACAACCATATCCTGCGCGACATCGACCAGGCGACGTGTCAGGTAACCGGAGTTCGCGGTCTTCAACGCGGTATCGGCGAGACCCTTACGCGCACCGTGGGTTGAAATAAAGTACTGCAGTACGTTCAGGCCTTCGCGGAAGTTCGCCGTAATCGGCGCTTCAATAATCGAGCCGTCCGGCTTCGCCATCAGGCCACGCATACCGGCAAGCTGCCTGATCTGTGCTGCTGAACCACGCGCACCGGAGTCAGCCATGATGAAGATGTTATTGAATGATGTCTGGCGAACTTTCTTGCCTTCAGCATCTTTAACTTCTTCGGTACCCAGCTTGTCCATCATTGCCTTGGCAACGGCATCATTGGCATGCGACCAGATATCTACAACCTTGTTATAACGTTCACCGTTGGTAACAAGACCGGATGTGTACTGTTCCTGAATTTCTTTCACTTCAGCTTCCGCAGCACCTAGAATGGATTCCTTCTCTTCAGGAATAACCATGTCATTAATCGCAATCGAAACACCTGCACGTGTTGAGTAACGGAAACCGGTGTACATCAACTGGTCAGCAAAAATCACTGTTTCTTTCAGACCGACCTGGCGATAGCAGGCATTGATCAGGTTGGAAATTGCCTTCTTGTTCAGATCACGGTTAACCAGTTCGAACGGCAGGCCCGGTGGCAATATCTCTGACAACAGCGCACGTCCAACCGTGGTATCGGCAATGATATAACGCTCAACCGGATTACCTTCGTCATCAAACACAACTTCACGTACACGTGCCTTACATTTCGCCTGCAGATGCGCAGCTCCACTCTCGTGTGCACGATGTACTTCGTCGATATCAGCAAACAGCATGCCTTCGCCGGTCGCGTTGATAGACTCACGTGTCATGTAGTACAGACCAAGCACGATATCCTGCGAAGGTACGATGATTGGTTCACCGGATGCCGGTGACAGAATATTATTGGTCGACATCATCAGCGCACGTGTTTCCAGTTGCGCTTCAATAGACAACGGCACGTGCACAGCCATCTGGTCGCCGTCGAAGTCGGCGTTGAATGCGGTACATACCAACGGGTGCAGCTGGATAGCTTTACCTTCAATCAGTACCGGCTCAAATGCCTGGATACCAAGACGGTGCAGCGTCGGTGCACGGTTGAGCATCACGGGATGTTCACGAATAACCTGCTCGAGGATATCCCAGACTTCACTGCCTTCTTTTTCAACCAGCTTTTTCGCGGCCTTGATAGTGGTAGCCAGCCCACGACGTAACAGCTTGTTAAAGATAAACGGTTTGAACAGCTCCATTGCCATCTTCTTTGGCAAACCACACTGATGCAGTTTCAGTGTCGGGCCTACCAC
>JARFRD010000062.1 GCA_029287435.1 Gammaproteobacteria bacterium | reverse complement strand
GTGGAAAAGATGCCAGCTATGTTAAGCTGGCTGATCAGCTGGAAGAATACCCGTTGTATCCACACCTGCAGTATAAATGGTTAAAAAAACATCTGGATCGTGAAAGCCAGGTAAAACATTTTCTGCAACAACATGAATCTTCACGTTACGCCAATACACTGAAACGCAAGTGGTTATATCACCTCGCAAAGAAAGCACAGTGGCAGACCTTTTTGCAGTACTACAGCACAACCAGCGATAAGAGCCTGAACTGCTATTACCACAGGGCACAATTCAAAACCGGCGATAAGCAAGCCGCGCTGAAAGGTGCGAGCAAGTTGTGGACCGTGGGTAAATCGCAGCCCAAGGTTTGTGATCCATTATTTGCCCAGTTGAAGAAATCCAGCCTGTACAACGATGAGCTGAAGTGGACCCGTTTTGAAGCAGCAATGCTGAACAAAAATACCCGGCTCGCAAAGTATGTGAAAAAACAGATGTCTGCCAGCGAGCAGAAGCATGCGGATTTCTGGTTAAAGCTTTATCGCAATCCGGAACGCCACCTGCCAGAGCTGCTGCAGCAGCCACAAACAGCACAAAGTCCGGTGATGTTCACCCAGGCCATTAATCGCCTGGCAGCTCGCGATGTCTACCAGGCGATCAAGCTTTGGGATGACAACAAACACCTGTTCACGATCAGCGATAAACAGTCTAACAAGCTCGAAAGACGCCTGGCGATGAAGCTCGCATTCGAAAATGATGCAGGCGCCTATGATCGTCTCGGTCAGCTGGATACTGCCGACTATAACAGCCAGGCCTGGCGTGTTCGTGTAGCACTGGATGAGCAGGACTGGCCACGCGTGATAAAAGCTATCCAGGCTCTGAATCCAGTCGACCAGAAACGTGAGAAATGGCAGTACTGGCTGGCACGTGCTTACCAGGAAACAGGAAAACCGGTACAGGCGGATGAACTCTTCAGCGAGCTGGCAAGCAGGCGCGATTATTACGGTTATCTTGCAGCCGACCGGCTTAAACGCGAATACCAGCTTTCCAATAAGCCGGTTCAGGCAACTGAACAACAAATTGCAGACATTAAAAACCGCCCGACATTCCGCGTTGCCTATGAATTCCTGATGCTGGACAGGCTGACCGATGCCAAGCTGCACTGGTGGTATGCGGTACGCCAACTGGATAAAAGTGAGATCCCGGCTGCAGCAAAACTCGCCCAACAATGGGACTGGAGTGACGAGATGGCGATCTTCACCATTGCCAAGGTAAAGCACTGGGACGATATCGAAATGCGCTTCCCGATGAGCTATTCAGACAAGGTTCATGAGAATGCAATAAAACAGAACCTGAATCCCGTTATTCTGTATGGCCTTATTCGTCGCGAGAGTGCATTCAATAAAGATGCACATTCTCCTGTGGGTGCACGTGGACTGATGCAAATCATGCCGGCAACCGGGCGTACTATTGCTAAAGACCTGAATGAGCGCTGGAAAGGTAAAAACAGCCTGTATGATCCTGAGAAGAACCTGAAATACGGTTCATATTATTACCATAAACTGCTGACACAGTTTGACGGCAACTACGCGCTGGCACTGGCTGCCTACAATGCAGGCCCGAACCGCGTGAAAAAATGGTTACCTGATGAATCAACACCGGCTGACATCTGGATAGAAACCATTCCATTCAAGGAAACACGCGAATACGTATCTACCGTGGTGGTTTATGCCATGATTTACCAGCAGCTGTTAGAAGCCGATGGTATCAAGCTTGAAGGTATCACCCGTGATCAGCAGCTGACAATGAATGATTTAACACGCGTCGTGAATCCATCTGTTGATGTTGCCCTGAATCAGTAGCAGATCAGTGGAATTACCTAGAACTCCGCGACCGCTCGTAGTCCGAAAATAAAACCTTCCGGCGCCACGCCCACGTTATAGTGATCATTCTGATACTGAATACTGGTTGATAAGGCGAGTACATTGTTCAGTCGCCAGCGATAGTATGCTTCGGCCAAAGTCGTATCCTTGATAGCCTGGCTGCCGCCTTGCAGGTACGCTATGCCAATACCAATGTTGTCACCCTGTCGTTTCCAGGCCGCGCCCTTCAGATCAATACCACCTGAATACAGCGTATCGTAATCACCCGCTGCATTATCATCACGCCAACCCAATCTTATCCAGGCACCCGTTGTATCGCCGAGTTCCTGATCGACAGAAAGGATAGCGGATTCACGTCTTTCCAGTTGCGTACCCGTTACATCAAGAAAATCCTTACTGGTGTTTTTGATGATTACGCGGTAATTACCCGTACCTAAGGAATTGTTAATCTGGATTTCCGCCTGCACACCTAAGAATGTGGTGTTATTACCATCGATATTCTCACCGATATTCATCAATACGCCACTAAAAGTCCATCTACCTGCATTCCATACTGTGCTCACGCCAATATCATATGATGGCAAGAATACATTTGGGCCATTGGTCAGTGCCGCATTCATGAACTGGGTATATTCATCGTTGGCATATGCATTTTCATCGAGGTATTGTCTTGAATCGATGATACCGAAGGTTGCATCAATGGTATTCGCATTACTAAGTTTGAATATATGTTTGTACCAGGCGGTTAACAAATAATCTCTGTTACGACCGTTAATATTCTTAACATCTGATTCAAGGCTTGCTGCCCAGGGTGAAACCTTGAAAGGGGTAACTTCATTCAGGCCATTACCAGCTGCGAAACCGAATTTAAAAAAGATCTCATCGGTATCATTCGGGCGAAAACGCATTTCCGGCTGTAGAGGCACAGCATACTCACAGGTATCTTCAAATCCGGGCGCATCAGACAGGTTCTGGCACTGTATAGCGCCTGCGAGTAAACCACCAATTGAGAGTTGATCATTAACATCATACGCAATGGCGGGCATCGAGATGATGGCAAAAACCGGGACTACGAGTCGGATTGTCTGCTTCATCTTACTGCTTAATTAAAACTGGGAACTTGTGCCTTGGATAATGACAGTATTTCCCTATGTTGTAAAAAGCTAACCTGGACAGCGGCTATTATAAAACAACAGGGATTAGAAAAGATTCACGTGGATGTCTTTCCTGGTCCAGATGTAGATTTCTGTTGTCGCCGGGTCACATTGCTGGCAACTACTACCACAGGAAGCTGTTGATGATTGCTTGATAACCTTGCCTTTGCGAATCCAGACATCCAGCATACCGCGCACAGCTTCAGGGTCAGATTTGAAATGCAGCGCAATATCGCCCAGGCTGGCCTGGCCACGTTGCTGCAGATAGTTTTTAATATCTGAAAGAATCATGGATTAGCTGGTTGTGGTTTCAGGTCAACACGTCGTGCCCACATTCTGAGGCCAAGCACAGCTAACATGAACAGAACTGTGGTCGTTACCAGCCAGGTAGCTGAAAATGTCGGGTGTTGTGAGTAGGTTGCTATCTGGTAATAGGCCGTTGACAGATAGTAGGCAATGGCTGTCGTCCAGCTAGTTACAAAAATCGCCCACTGCGTGCCAGCCTCACGCTTGATGGCTGCGATCGTGGCAACACAGGGTGTATACATCAGGATGAACAGAAGATAGGCAAATGCACCTGCAGAGCCATCAAAACGTTTGACCATGGCACCAAAAGTCCCTGTTTGAACTTCCTGTTCTGCAGCTGCTGATTCAATACTGCTGATATCGCCAACACCCAGACCTACTGGATCCAGCAGCATGTCCTTTAATCCGGAAAGGTTGGCAGGCACGGTCTGTAGCGCATCACCCATAGCTGCCCAGAAGTCGAAACTGTCTACATCCTGTGAAACACCATCTTCCTGTTTTGCCATGCTGGAATACAGTGTATCCAGTGTGCCAACGACCACTTCTTTCGCAAGCACGCCTGTCATAATGCCAAATACAGCAGGCCAGTTCTCTTCGCTAATGCCCATGGGTTTAAATACGGGCGTTATGCTCTGGCTGATTGCACCAAGGACAGAGTTATCAGAATCCTCGTTACCAAACGAGCCGTCGGTA
>JARFRD010000174.1 GCA_029287435.1 Gammaproteobacteria bacterium | reverse complement strand
CCCCCCCCCCCCCCCCCCCCCCCCCCCCCCCCCCCCACTTTTTTCAAGCCCCACTCGTAATCCGAGATTGTGATGTATGTCTCGTGGGCTCGGAGATGTGTATAAGAGACAGATTGAAGACAATGGCATTACCGGTCTTTTTATCCAGCATCGGCTGACTGGATTTATCACTGAGGTCGATAATAGCCAGGCGTCGATGGCCGAATCCCAACGGCCCATCCATGTAAATACCTTCGCTGTCGGGCCCGCGACCAACGAGCTTCGACTGCATCTGCTGGATACGATCCTTACCCGGGTGCGTGTGGTCGAACCGTAACTCTCCGCAAATACCGCACATAACTTATGCTGCCTGGCTGCTGGTTTGACGAAGCACTATTGTGACTACGATCGCTGAAATTGCAATACACCAGACAATGACAGCACCACTGGGCAGATCGATGAGCGCAGAAACAACAAGCCCGGAAGCATAACCCAGCACACCGATGATGGCGGCAACTACCATTGCTCGCGGCGTTGCCATGGAAGCTGTAGCCAATGCAGGAATGATCAGGCTGGCAAACACCAGGTAGACGCCTACCAGCTGTACCGATACGGTGACTGCAAAAGCAAACAGGATGTAGAAACCGGTACTACCGATACGGTCATGGTAAACAATCCAGACCAGTAAAACTGTAGCCGATACGATTGCAGCATAAACCAGCTGGCTCCATTCAACCCAGAGGATTTGACCAACAAGCAACTCACTGAGGTGCTCGCCGGCATGGGGATTATTTGCCAGCAACAGAATACCTGCTGTGGCCGCGAGGATGAAACTCACCCCGATCAATGATTCCTGGTGATGCCCATACTTTGCATCCAGTCGACTCAATACCCAGGCACCAATGAGTGCACTGGTGACAGCCGCAATCTGTGCTTCAATACCATGTTGATCCCAGCCCAGTGTGTAGGCGATGATGACACCAAGACCGGCAATTTGTGCAATCGCCAGGTCGATGAAGATGATGCCGCGCTTGATAACCTCACGCCCCAAGGGTATGTGGGTCAAGAGCACCACCAGTCCGGCGACGAATGCCGGGGCAAGTATGCTAGCGTCCAGCCCGTCCAGGTTCATTGCGGTCTATTAATCATGGAAGTGATCAGTGTGTCGTACCACTCATCAAGTTTCTGGCCAGAATGGAAATCGACACTTGCCGGCAATGTCACAACTGGCAAGCCGGTTTGCGAAGACATCCAGTTAGCCGGCCGCTCATTTGCATAACCAACACGGATAATCACACTCACGCCCCTTTCTGCAACGTGCTTTTTCACGGCAGCGAGGTGGCTGCTTGACGGCGTTACACCAGGCAGGGGTTCCAGTGTATCTACCTGGATTAATCCAAGCCAGCGATTCATGTAAGGCCAGAAGTTGTGGTGGGCAACTATGTTGACGTCTTCAAGTGGCATGGCCCTCTGTTTCCATTCCTCCAGTTTTGCCTCCCATACGGTTCTAAATGCATCATACCGGTTCGAATAATATTCTGCATTTTCACTGTCGAGTGTTTTCAGGTGCTGCACCAGGGCGGCAGCAACTGGCAACATATTTCGCGCATCGGTGTGAATATGCGGATTGCCCGAGGCATGCACGTCACCGTGACTGCGGTCCACCTTTACCGGCACTTCGAGCATGTCGACATAATCCGCAGCCATGAAATAACCCGGTTTGCCGGGCTGAATATCGCCATTATTTGCCTTGCGCAGTAATAACGGCAACCAGCCGGTTTCAAGTTCCGCACCCGTACATACAAGCAGGTCAGCACGACGTGCTTTCGCAATGAGGCTGGGACGCGCCTGGATATGATGCGGATCCTGCATCGAGGTGGTTGCACTGTATATCGTCAACCTGTCACCGCCAATCTCACTAGCGAGTGCAGCCCACTCCGGCTCACAGGCAAACACGTTGAGTGTTGCCTGTGAAACCGCAGGAAAGAAACAGGTAATGGAGGCGGCAATAACCGCTATTCTGGCTGCCAGTCTAGAAAGCATGGGCACCGTGCGCACCTATACTGAAGGTGTACTGCAGATAGACCTGATCATCAGATACCTGGTATGAATCATCACGATTGTACTGCAGCCTGATTCGACTGAACTCGCTAGGCACCCATTCAGCCGCTACGCTGACGCGCTTCGGCGTATGGCCGTTGGTCACCAGTCCGGCTTCATCAAGTACATCGACATCACTGCCAGTGTTATCGCTATCAAGCATGTCGTAACGAACCGATGCCGCCCAGTTACGCATGAATTTCCAGCGCGCCTGTGCGTACCAGCCATCCTGCTTGCTATCAAGTGTGCTTGTTTCAAACGGAGGAGCATCTGTCAGCATTGTTAATGTGCCGTCTTCATCCCGGCTGAAATATTCAAACTGCAGCTTCAGGTTCTGCTCTCGGTAATTACCGTTTGGCGCCCATTTGTATATTGCATTAAGGCCGGCAATCGAGCTTTTACCCTCGAAGAAAGGTGTTTCGGCAGCTCCGCCATGCGCGTGGCCACCGTATTCGCGCTCGATCTCGTCACCATTCCAGTAACTGACACCTGCCTGCCAACTGTGACTGACACCGATGTCACCACCAACATTTGCAAACGCAGTCCATACACCTGCACCGGAATGCTCTCCGCCAGCAGGGTACTTGCGACCCGCAAAGCCTTCTGCTCCCAGCTCGAAGAAGACGTCTGTTGGCGTAATAAACGATGCACGCAAGCCATCATCATAATACTGCTTACCAAACATGCCGCGGTAAACAAGCGGGGCATCCTGGAAATCCCATGCATGCGGGTGTTGCTGGTTCAGGTAACCAATAGCGGAATAGAAACGGCCACCTCGTATTGAAAAACCGTGGCCCAGTGCTAGTGTTTCAAAAAATGCTTCTTCGAGCTCGACCTCGAGTTCATTCTCATGTTCGACAATCGCGATAGTCAACTGTCCAAAAAACTTGTCGTCTATGTTATTGCTCAGGGTAATCTCTGAGTGACCGAGTGAAAATCCTTCGGGTGCCAGCTCTGCTTCGCCGCCCAATGCGAATCCAGGCAAAGCGTAGTCTTCAGGATCGTTTTGATAACTCGCATAAACACCATCCAGAATCACACTAATGGCCGGATTAAATGCATTCCCCTTAACCTGTTTTCTTGCCGGGTTTGTTAAATGAGTTGTAGTAGTGGCATCTCTGTCCTGTTCTAGTTGCTGCAATCGCTCTTCATAATCCGATAATTGTTTTTTCAGACTGTCGATATCTTCGTCAGCGTATGCAGATACAGCATTGAATGCCATGGCCGAAGCCGCTACGGCCTGCACAACAGGCCGGGAGTTAAATTGTAGTTTCATGATAATCCAAACCTAAATTCTGTAAATACCAGTAACCAGCAGCGTACATATGAAGTAACTGCTGGTAATGTGAATGATTGAATTCAGGAATGGTGGGGCGGTGCCCGGGCAAAATAGCTGCTGGTAACATTTGATGTCAGGTTACTGACAGCAATACCCAGCAGGTCTTCGTCAGTGAGCACAACCTCGAAATGCAGACCAACAGGAGCATGTGTTAATTCATGTTTTTCAGCAGCCTTGTATACGGCACAGCTGTCGTCATGCGCATGATAAGCATGATCTGCTGCATGTACCACAGTGACAAACTGACCAAATAGCAGTAGCGTAGCCGCCAGGTAACTAACGAGTTGTTTACGATAGTTGTTCAATACTGTCACGAATGAGGTTATACACGGATTGATAATTGTCAATTCTGATTGCGGCTTCATAGCCTGTCAAGAACTGGTTTTCGATCGCCCCCAGCCACCGCCGCCCGCAGTTTGGATGCAAAGCCGGTCGCCGGATTCAAGCTGCAAACTCACCTTGGATGCAAGCGCATTTCCGTTCAGGCTGTTTTTCGCGACCGCGCCCGCCTGGCCTTCGTGCAAGCCCCAGGGTGCATGACTGCGTCTTTCAGAAAGTATGGTTGCCTGGGCAGAGTGCAGAAACTCGAATTCCCGCACCAGGCCATCACCGCCACAATGCGCACCCTCGCCACCACTGTTGCGACGGATACGGTAGGCGATCACGCGCAGCGGATAGCTCATTTCCAGTGACTCGATCGGTGTATTCAGCGTATTGGTCATATGCGTCTGCACGGCGTCCAGGCCATCCGAACTGGCGCCAGCACCCATGCCACCACCAATCGTTTCATAGTAATCCCAGGCCTGCTGCTGTTGATCACCAACAAAGCCCATGGCGATATTATTCATACTGCCATGTGAAGCAGCAGGTATCTGCTCCGGCATGGCGGCAGACAGTGCACCCATGACCACATCGACAATGCGTGTACTGGTTTCAACATTACCTGCCGCAACAGCTGACGGCGGTGTAGCATTGACCAGGCAGCCGGCCGGGGCCTTCAATTCGATGGGGCGAAAACTGCCGGCACATGCGGGTGCCTGTGGCGGTAGCAAACAGCGAAATACGTAGAATACAGCGGCGGCCGTCACCGACAACGGACAGTTCACATTACCGCTTACCTGTGGGTCAGTACCCTCGAAATCAACCATGACGCTGCCACCCGTCACCGTCATGGTAATAGTGATGACAATGTCTTTATCCCCAATACCGTCGTCATCAAGCACATCGGCAAAGGTATAGACCCCATCAGGAATCACATTAAAGCTTTGCATGGCGAGTTGCTCTGCATAGTCATTTAATGCAGCAAGCCCGGTGAGGTATTCGTCACGACCCATTTGTTTGATCAATTCAGTCAGGCGCTGCCGGCCGCGCAGGTTGGCCGCAATCTGTGCACTGAAATCGCCGCGTGACTCCACCGGATTTCGCATCGATGCCATGAGCTGGTCCAGCGCCGGCTCATTCACAGCGTTGTTAACAACCAGCTTTGTCGGGGCGATAATCACGCCTTCCTCGTCAAGGCTGGATGATAATGGCATAGATCCCGGAGATTCAGCGCCAATGTCAGCATGATGCGCCCTGTTCGCAACAAATCCCAGCAGGTTGCCATCAATAAATACCGGGGCAATGACGCTAACATCAGGCAAATGTGTACCACCCATGTAGGGATCATTCAAGATAACCATATCCCCGTCATCCCAGTCGATCGAGGAGACAATATCCTTCATGGCGAAAGCCATACTGCCAAGGTGAACTGGAATATGTGCGGCCTGGGCACACAAAAGCCCATCGGCATCGAACACGGCACAGGAGTAATCCAGCCGATCACGAATATTCGGCGAGAAAGCCGAGCGTTGCAGTGCAGCGCCCATTTCGTCGCACACGGCTTCAATACGGTTTGCAAAAATACTCAGCTCAACGGGATTCATCCTGAAAAAACACTGTTGTATGTATGGAATATATTGTTTTTATTAAAGAAATTGCTAATTCTCATTAATTATCAGTTGCATTATACATGCTGCTGCTCTATCTTAAGCGCCCAGTTATATGACGAAAATCGTGACACACAGAATAAGGGGAAATACATGAATCCACTACTATCCATTAAAGGCACCATCACTGCTGGTGTTGTTCTTGCACTGGCTGTCGCTTTCGGCATGGGCAACGGACTGAACGGCCTTAATGCCGTTATCTGGCTGCACGTACTGGCCGGTGTTGCCTGGATTGGCCTGCTTTATTACTTCAACTTTGTTCAGGTTCCTGGCGTAGCTAAGGCACTTGCTGAAGCCGATAATGGCGGCCCGGGACCAGCTGCCATCAATAAGTATGTCGCTCCAACGGCATTACTGTGGTTCCGCATGGCAGCTGCTGTTACCTGGTTAACCGGTGTCAGCGGCCTGGCCCAGATTGGTGGTGGCGTTGACGGTATTATCAATGCCTTCACCCTGTCTAACGGCATGGGTGTGATTGGCCTCGGCGCATGGCTGGGCACCATTATGCTGTTCAACGTCTGGGTTCTGATCTGGCCAAACCAGAAGAAGATCCTGGGTCTGGATGGTAAGACACATGACGCCGACACTATCGCCAGCGCGAAAAAGGTTGCGTTACTGGCTTCTCGTACCAATACCGTACTGTCAGTTCCTATGCTGCTTTGCATGGTTGGTTACGGTCACGGCCTGGCATTCTAAAAAAACCGATTACACATAACGGTTTTTTTGCCGATCGAGGGGCAGCCTGCTTACCAGGCCTGCCCCTTTTTTTACCCTGCCCGGTTACCGTTATTTTGCTTGTACAGCCGGCAAAATAACGTATAATCAGTGGCTTATATAGTTCGATTACGGCAGCCAAGGCTGCCGTTTTTAATTTCACACGCGTAAATTCAAATGCCAGACAACAATCACTTGATGACAACGTATGCCCCGATGAACGTCACATTCGATCATGGTGAGGGCACATGGCTCTGGGACACCGAAGGCAAACAGTATCTGGACGCACTGGCCGGGATCGCTGTGTGCGGACTCGGACATGCACATCCCGCAGTCGCCAAAGCCGTGTCTGAGCAAGCTTCAAAACTCATTCACACATCAAACCTGTACCAGATTGAAAACCAGCAACAACTTGCTGATGCCTTATGTCGGTTATCCGGTCTTGATCGTGTTTTCTTTTCCAATTCCGGGGCCGAGGCAAACGAGGCGGCAATCAAGATCGCACGCATGTATGGCAATGTTAATGGTGTCTCGTCACCGAGTATTATTGTTATGGAGAACAGCTTCCATGGCCGTACCCTGGCGACACTCACCGCTACCGGCAACCGTAATGCACAGGCTGGTTTTGAGCCACTGGTGCAGGGCTTCATTCGCGCACCGTTTAATAATATCGAAGCTATAGAAAACATTGCTGCAAACAGCAGCAATATTGTTGCAGTTATGGTTGAACCGATTCAGGGCGAAGGCGGTATCAATGTACCCGATGCGGACTACCTTGTTAAACTCAGGGAGATCTGTGATCAGAATAACTGGTTGTTGATTCTTGATGAGATACAAACAGGAATGGCGCGTACTGGTGAGTGGTTTGCTTTCCAGCATACAGATATTGTTCCCGACATAATGACATTGGCGAAGTCACTCGGTAACGGTGTGCCTATCGGCGCCTGTGTCGCAAATGAAAAGGCAGCCTCTGTGATGAAGCCGGGAAGTCATGGTTCAACCTTTGGTGGCAACCCGCTGGCTTGTGCTGCCGGACTGGCTGTTATTGACACGATCGAGAAAGAAAACCTGGTAGAACAGGCTAACAGCAATGGTAATAAGTTGCTTGATAGCCTGAAGAAAAATTTAGCCGGTATTGATGGTGTTGCAGACATACGGGGCATGGGATTGATGATAGGCATAGCGCTGCAACGCCCGTGCAAGGAACTTGTTACCATGGCGCTGCAGGATGGCCTGCTCATCAGTGTACAGTCTGATCATGTAATCCGGTTACTACCTCCACTGAATATCACAGATGAACAAATTCAGCTTATCTCCGATAAACTGGCAACACTGGTTACCGGTTTTCTAAAACAGGAAGCTGCCTGAGCAAGAACTCGAAGAGACCAGGTTATGACTGTACGACATTTTCTGACACTGACAGATATTTCCGGTGATGAGTTCAAAGCGATTATTAATCGCGCAATTGAACTCAAGGCCATTCTCAGAAGTGGAGAAATCTACGAGCCCTTGAAAAACCGTGTACTGGCGATGATATTTGAAAAATCATCTACGCGTACCCGCGTTTCATTTGATGCAGGCATGGCCCAGTTTGGCGGTCATGCCATGTTTCTGTCACCACGCGATACACAACTCGGCCGCGGCGAACCAATAGAAGACAGTGCCCGCGTCATGTCGAGCATGGTTGATTGCATCATGGTTCGCACCTTCGAACATGAAAAGATCGAACGTTTCGCTGAATACTCATCAGTACCTGTAATCAATGGACTAACCGATGAGGTACACCCGTGCCAGTTGCTGGCGGATATGCAAACCTACGTTGAACATCAAGGCGACATACAGGGTAAAACAGTGACATGGATCGGTGATGGCAACAACATGTGTCACTCGTATATGCATGCGGCGAAGCTTCTCGATTTCAAGCTGAACATTGCCTGCCCAGAAGGTTATGACCCGGACAGTCAATTCGTTGAAGAAACTGCTGACCATATTGAGATCATGCGCGACCCTGAACTGGCGTGTAAAAACTCTGATCTTATTGTGACTGATGTATGGGCAAGCATGGGGCAAGAAGAAGAGCAGAGTAAACGCGAAGCGGCTTTCGAACCATTCCAGGTGAATACACATCTTATGAGCCTTGCCGGAAAAGATGCGCTGTTCATGCATTGCCTGCCCGCACACCGGGGTGAGGAAGTTAGCGCTGATGTGATTGATGGCAAACAGAGCGTGGTCTGGAATGAAGCCGAGAACCGGCTGCATGCCCAAAAAGCATTACTCGAATTTTTACTCGTCGAGTGACCATGCCTTGAGTGTGCTCACGCTAAAGTTCAAGTACACAACACTCCTGCTTGGCATCATTCTGATGCTTTCTCATTCAGCCTACGCGATTGATGACCAGGCCTGCAAGATTGGTAACGTATCCGGCATCGTCTACGAAGCACCACCTCTTTTCAGTCCGGACAAACGGGCCAATATAGACATTAGCGCTAACAAAACCACCTCGGAAAAGGATGGTTCATCAATATTCGAAGGCGATGTTGTTATCGAAAAACATGAGCTCAGGATAAGAGCAGACCATGCTGAATATGACAACACTAACAAACAGGTCAGCGTTACAGGCAATGTCCACGTAGATACACCCTCAATGTCTGTTGATGCTGATGGCGGTAATTTTTTAGTTGGTACAGAACGCTCGGAATTTATCAATATTCAGTTTTACATTCCTGAAACCCGGTTACGCGGCGGCGCCGAGAGCGTTACTTCTCCCGGTAAAAATATTGCAAAAATGCATGACTCCTATGTAACCAGCTGTCCCCCGGATGATATTGACTGGTTATTACAGGCAAAATCGATTCAGCTCGACATGGAAGACGAATATGGCAAGGCCAAAGGCGTATTACTCAGGTTTAAACAGGTGCCAATCCTGTATACCCCGTATATAGAATTCCCTATTGGTGACCGGCGGCGTAGCGGTCTTCTGATTCCCACTATCGGAACATCATCTTCACGTGGTTTTGAACTCACCGTTCCGTATTACTGGAATATCGCACCAAACCAGGATGCGATTCTCGCACCGCACTTCATGAACAGGCGTGGCTGGCAGCTGGACACAAACTACCGCTACCTGACGCGCACAACGAAGGGTGTACTCGACTTTGATTATCTTCATCAAGACAGGATCACTCAGGAAACAAGATATTCAATAAACTATGACCAGCAAACCATTTTCAACAGCAACCTGCGGCTTGCTGTCGACTACAAGGATGTCTCCGACGCCGAGTATTTATCAGACTTTTCAACCAACCTGAACGGCGCCAGTACCACGCACTTACCCAGAAGTGCCAGCCTGGATGCCAGCTATTCAAACTGGTTGATGAGAGCCCTGATACAAACCTATGAGACACTGGATCTGAGCATTGCTGAAAGCGACCGCCCCTACCGCATATTGCCTCAATTAACCGTTAATGGCAGTGAAGGCATCACTGATACTATTGATTTTTTCATGCAAAGCGAGCTGGTAAATTTTGTTCATGAAGATGATGTATCTGTTGAAGGCCCTCGTTTCAACTTAACGCCGGGGCTGCACTTCAACTTCAGGGACAGTGGCTGGTTTTTAAAGCCTGAGCTCGATTATTACTTTACGGCATACAATATCGAAGATGGCGCCGGTAACAGCGTACCTACCGATGAAATCAGCGCCCCAATCGCATCAGTTGACAGCGGCCTGTTCTTCGACCGCAACATGGGCAATGGATTTCTACAGACTTTGGAACCACGCCTGTTTTATCTGTATATTCCCTACCGGGACCAGAGCGGCCTACCTATATTTGACAGCAGCATTCCCGATTTTAGCTATGCGCAAATGTTCAGAAAAAACCGGTTCAATGGTGGTGACCGCTTAGGTGACGCTAACCAGGTAACGCTTGCACTGAGTTCGCGTATTATTGATTCAAACACCGGTCTCGAATACATGCGCGCCAGTATCGGCCAGATCTATTATTTTGATGACCGAAGGATTACTGAAAGCGGACCCGAGACAGCTAATACCTCAGACGTTATTGGAGACGTAGTCGCCAACTATGGAAACTGGCGCGGAAAAGCGGGCATCCAGTGGGATGTGGACCTTAACCAGACTGAAAAAGGCAATGCATCGATACATTACGAAAATAATAAAAACTATATCGTAAACCTGGGTTACAGTAAAAGACGACAGACAATCAATAACCTGGAAGCGATTGAACAAACCGATTTTTCCTTTGTCGCACCTGTGAGTAATGACATAACCCTGCTCGGACGCTGGAATTATTCACTTGCACAGGAAAGAGAACTTGAAACAATCGCAGGCCTGTCTTATGACAGCTGTTGCTGGTCGATGATCCTTGCTTTACAGCGATACCTTGTTAACTCTTCTTCTATTGACGAAGAGTACGACAACACGATCCTGTTCCAGCTGGTATTGAAGGGCCTGGGCAGCGTCTCTGGCGATAGCGCAACCGATAGACTCAAGAGCTCCATTCTTGGTTTCAAGGAACAAAATTAATATTTAAATTCTTTATACATGATCATGATGTCCCTAACCAGACTGAAAACTGTTATATCAACGTTTATCCTGCTTCTGCTAACCATACAGAGCTCCAATGCTGCGTTACAGCCTCTCGACAGCATAGCCGTTATTATTAACGATGATGTTATTACCAAGAATGAACTCGAAGAAAGGGTTGAATACTTTCAAAAACAGATTAGCTTAAGCAGTGGCTCGGTTTCCGATATGGACGGCCTCAGGAAACAGGTTCTTGAGCGCATGATTCGCGACAAAATCCAGTTACAGATGGCAGCTCAGCTTGGCATCCAGATAGACGATATCAGTCTTAACAGAATGATTGACGCAATGGCCAAGAAGAACAACATGACCCTCAGCCAGTTACGCGCAACACTTAAACAGGAAGGCATTGATTTCGCCGACTTCCGCACCCAGTCTCGCGATGAACTCATTATTCAGCAATTACAACAACGCATGGTTGCAGACAAAGTAACGGTAACCGAGCAGGAAATCAGCCAGTTCCTTGAAAGCAACACCAAGCAGGACAATACAGACGTTACATACCATCTGCTCCATATCCTTATTGCCACTCCTGAAAATGCAAGCCCTGAGGACATCCAGGATTCCAGAGAAAAAGCTGACCTGATTTATCAGCAGATCATTGCTGGCGAAGATTTTAAAAACATGGCAATCCGTCATTCAAGCGGCAGTAATGCCTTGAATGGCGGTGATCTTGGCAACCGCAAGGCGAACGAGCTTCCCCAGATTTTTCTCGATGCCATCAAGGGACTGAACCAGGGTGACGTCAGCAAACCCGTGAAAAGCGCCAGTGGTTTCCACATCCTGAAGCTGGCCTCTTCTTCAAGCAGTAACGAAATGGTGACGCAAACCCGAGCCCGCCATATTCTGATTAAAACAAATCCCGATGTGACTGATGAAGACGCCCGCGGCACACTGGTCCAATTGAAACAACGCATTACTGATGGGGAGAATTTCGCTGATCTCGCTAACGAATACTCGGAAGACCCCGGTTCCAAAATAAAAGGTGGCGACCTGGGCTGGGCCTCGCCGGGTATGTTCGTACCTGCTTTTGAGCGTATTATGAATTCTCTGGAAATAAATGAATTGTCCGAACCGTTTCAAAGCCAGTTTGGCTGGCACCTGATGCAGGTTCTTGAACGCAAAGAGGTTGATATGACTTCTACCTTGCTCGAGGCGAAAGCACGTCAGGCCATAAGCAACCGCAAAATCGACGAAGAACTGCGCCTCTGGTTGAGAAAGATTCGCAATGAAGCGTATGTTGAATATGTCGATACGACGTTAAAACCGGAGCAATAACCAGTGCAGCTATTTAATAATGCCGCAGTGGACAAGCGCGTGTTTCTGCCGAGTACCGTCCTCTATCGATGCTAAAACCTGTTACTTGCATGGTTATATTTTAGCCACCTTGCAGACCCTGAACACCCTTCTAAAGCGGTGGTCAGCGCTGTTATCAAATGGTGGGATTTGATGCATATTTTTGGTATACTTGCCGGCTGAAAAGATACAAGAATTCTCGTGCCTGGACCGTCTCCAATGAGCGATATTTAGTGGCGATCCAGGGTATGTAACAACATCAATTAGATTTATAGATTTATAAAGGTGATTTATGAGCGAACAAAAGACAACCAGGCCTAAGGTTCCTGAGGGCAAGTCACGTTTTCTTCTTACCCGTCAGAAAGAAGCGACTGAAAAGGGCTTCGTAGGCTACGATACCATCTGGGAGTCATTCCAGAAAGAGAAGCCATACGAAACACCAAAGCGTCCTTAAGCCATCCGGCTTGTGTGATGTAAAGTCAACACGTAGCC
>JARFRD010000139.1 GCA_029287435.1 Gammaproteobacteria bacterium | reverse complement strand
GTATTATCGAAAAAATATGTTATCCATTTAATGGACCAAACGGTAATTCGACATGCGCCAAATTCGATCCGGCTTTACTTCTTTTCTGCTTGTTAGCGCGTTTTGTTTAATCTCGAGTGCGCATGCCAGCGAGCTAGAGACCATTGTTGCCAGCACCGAACACTCACCGCGACTCTATCGTCTTGATGGCATATTCGAAGCTGTACACAAGACAACGGTGTCTGCCCAGATCAGCGGCCAGGTAGAGACCATTCTTTACGATATCGATGACTACGTTGAAAAAGGCGCTATCGTCATTCAGCTTAATGACAAGCAGCCGGCCGCAAAACTGAAACAGGCTGAAGCCGCATTGAACGAAGCTCAGGCACGACTCAAGGAAGCCGAAGCGGAACATGCGCGTATAAAAGATGTGTATGCCAAGCAGGCTGTCTCAAAGCAAGCGATGGATGCGGCTGAAGCCTCGCTGAAAGCAGCAAAAGCCAAACATGAGTCCGCACGTGCAGGCATTGCGCAGGCACAGGAGAATTACGCGTACACACGAATCCGTGCGCCATATTCCGGCATCATGACAGAGCGACTGATCGAGGTCGGTGAAACTGCCCAGCCCGGCCAGAAACTGATGAGCGGACTCTCGCTCGAAGAACTCAGGGTGAATGTGGATGTACCGCAGAGCATGATCAACGCGGTACGTGATGCTGATGTGGTCAGCATAGAAACGCCGGACGGTAGCCTTGTGCCGGTGAGTAACAAAACTGTATTCCCTTATGCTGAATCAGCCAGTCATACTTTCAGGGTGCGTCTCGATTTTAACGGTGAAAACATCAAGTTGTTTCCGGGCATGTTTGTCAAAGCAGTATTTGAAGTCGGCCAGCGCGAAGTCTTACTGGTACCGACAGCGGCCATCGTCAGGCGTTCAGAAGTAACTGCGGTCTACGTCGTTTCACCTCAGGGCAAGGTCAGCATGCGAGCGATTCGCATGGGGCAGAACCTGGCTTCGGGAAAGACCATCGTGCTCGCCGGTTTGCAGCATGGTGAGCAGGTTGCCACAGACCCGATAGCTGCTGGCCTGTTACTCAAGCAACAGAATTCAGGCCCAGGTACACGCTAGCTAATGGATGAAGACAAAACAGCCTCAATGGGTGTTTCAGGTAACGTCGCCAGGCGTTTCCTGACGACAGAAATAACACCATTGCTTGCACTGGTCGGATTTTTGCTCGGGGTATTCGCGGTCGCAATTACACCGCGCGAAGAAGAGCCCCAGATAAATGTAACCTTTGCGAATGTCTTCATTGCGTTTCCGGGTGCCAGTCCTGCCGAGGTCGAGAGCCTGATTGCCGGCCCGGCCGAGCAGGTGTTGTCAGAAATTGAAGGTGTCAAACATATCTATTCCACCTCGATGCCGGGGCTCGCGGTTTTAACCGTTCAGTTCAAGGTAGGTGAGGATCGTACTGCAGCGATTGTTCGACTCTATAACAAGATATACCTGAACAGTGACTGGCTGCCAAAAAATCTTGGTGTTGCGCAGCCACTGGTCAAGCCCAAGGGTATCGACGATGTGCCGATCGTGACGGCAACACTGTGGTCGGAAGACGAGAATGTCGGCATGTATGAACTCGGCCAGGTCGCGCACTCGATAGAAACCGAGCTCAAACGTGTCAAAGGAACGCGAGAAGTTTTCACTATCGGTGATACACCGAGAATCGTGCGTGTGCTGCTCGATCCACAGGCAATGTCAGCCTACCGGGTTGATGTCGATAGCTTGCGTTATGCCCTGCAGTCCGGCAATCGCGTGCAGGACCCGCTGACCGTCACCGCTGATAATCGTGAAATCCTGGTAAAGGCAGGTACCTTCTTCCGCACAGTTGAAGATGTCGCCGGTCTGGTTGTGTCTGTTTACGAAGGCCGACCGGTTTATCTCAGTGATGTTGCCACAGTCAGCGATGGACCAGCGCAACCCACCCAGTATGTACGCTATAGCCAGGGTGCTGCACATATCAATGGCACGGGTGTAAATGATCGTCCGGCAGTTACCATCGCCGTAGCCAAGCAGGCAGGCACCAATGCCGTCGAGATTGCGCAGCGTGTTAGCACGCGGCTGGAGCACCTCAAGGGCGTTTATATCCCGAGCAATATCAACGTCAGTGTTACCCGCGATTACGGTGAAACTGCTGATGCCAAGGCAAAGAAGCTGATCAGCAAGCTCGCATTTGCAACTGCTTCCGTGGTGTTGCTGGTGTTGTTGGCACTGGGCTGGCGTGAAGCCATCATCGTTGGTCTCGCTGTAATCGTAACCCTGGCACTCACACTGTTTGCTTCATGGGCCTGGGGTTTTACACTGAATCGCGTGTCGCTGTTTGCCTTGATCTTTTCAATCGGCATTCTTGTCGATGATGCCATCGTTGTCGTTGAAAATATTCACCGGCATATTTCGCTGGGTGCAAGCAACCTGGTTCAGGCTATTCCCAGGGCTGTCGACGAAGTGGGTGGGCCAACCATACTGGCAACGTTTACGGTTATTGCTGCATTGTTACCGATGGCGTTCGTTAGTGGTCTTATGGGGCCCTATATGAGCCCGATACCGATAAATGCATCACTTGGCATGCTGATCTCGCTGGCGGTAGCATTTATTTTTACGCCCTGGCTTACATTAAAGATGCTTGGTGATCATGTCGGTGGTCATGCACAATCACATGCAGACGAGGGCAATACCAAACTGTTGCGCATTTCGGCGCGTGTATTTGTTCCGTTCCTTGAAGGCCGCAAGGGTGCAGTCAATCGCTGGCTGTTATTACTCGGTATTATCGTGTTGATCACGCTATCGCTGACGCTTGTTGGTGGTCGCCTGGTGGTGATGAAGATGCTGCCGTTTGACAATAAATCCGAGTTTCAGGTCTTGCTGGATATGCCCGAAGGCACCAGTCTTGAACAGACCACGCGCGTACTCAGCGAAATCGGTCAGCATCTGGCTGCGGTACCCGAAGTTCATAATTACCAGGTTTATTCAGGCACGGCTGCACCGATCAGCTTCAACGGACTCGTTCGCCAGTATTATTTGCGTGAAGGTGCTTACCAGGGGGATATCCAGGTTAACCTGGTTGAGAAACATGAACGAGACAGACAAAGCCATGCAATCGCGTTGTCGGTACGCGATCAGGTTCAGGCAATTGCGCGCAAGTATGGTGGTAACGCCAAAATTGTCGAGGTGCCGCCAGGGCCGCC
>JARFRD010000098.1 GCA_029287435.1 Gammaproteobacteria bacterium | reverse complement strand
CCCCCTTTTTTTAACGCTTATGACGGAAAACGAGATTGTGATGTATGTCTCGTGGGCTCGGAGATGTGTATAAGAGACAGAATCAGGTCTTACCACGCCAGGCAGCCATGGATATGGCCGTTGATCGCGTGAAGAAGGCCATGAGTTACCGTCGTTTCTCATTATTTTCATGTGGTCCTGAATTTATTTAATAAGGTTTTAAAATAATTTTCTTGGGATTGAATAATCTGAGATAGGAAAAACACATAATGTACCGCATTCGTTTTCACGGTCGCGGTGGTCAGGGTATGAAAACTGCAAGTCGTATTCTGGGCACAGCCTTTTTTCTGGAGGGCTTCGAGGTTCAGGATGCACCGCGTTATGGCGCAGAGCGACGTGGGGCGCCAATATTTGCCTTTGTCCGCGCTGACCATAAGCCAATCAATGAACGCGGAGTAATTAACAATCCTGACTTGATAATTGTTGCTGATGACAGCCTGGTTGCTGTCCCGGCTGCCGGTGTGCTGACGGGTATTGATGAGCATTCGGTATTATTGATTAACAGTGATGAAAATGCGGAAACCTGGCGACACCGCTTGAATTTGTCATGCCGTATCATCACCTTGCCAACTGACACAGAAGAGCGTGATGAGTTGCGATTTATCGGTGCAACCTGTACAGGTGCTGCCGCATGCCTGTTAGGTGCAATTTCGCGACATACTTTACAGCAAGCGGTCGAGCAGGAGCTGGCAGGCCTGGGTGCTGATATTGTCGACAAAAACCTTGCCAGGGCGTTAGAAGCCTTCGACATCATGCAGGCATACGAAAGTTGTGTATCCACAGGTATTGAAGCTGATGCAGGACGTTATAGTAAACCACTATGGATTGACTTGCCGTTTGAGGATGCCCGTACGTCAGCGCCTGATATCTATGCAGCGGCTAACAGCATAGAAGCGAGGACTGGTCTTTGGCGCACCCTGCGCCCGGTGATCGATTATGAACGCTGCAATCAATGTTGGTGGGTGTGTAGCACTTTTTGCCCGGATGGTGCCATAAAGGTGAATGAGTTGACGCCGGAAATTGATTACGATCACTGCAAAGGCTGTATGGTGTGTGTCGCACAGTGCCCGCCGCATGCTATTGAAGCAGTACCTGAACAACTGGCGCAACAAGCGGGAACGGATCAGGAGGCTTCAACATGACTCGCGCACTGTTAACCGGTAATGGCGCTGCTGCCTGGGGCGCAAGGCTGGCCGCAACCGACTATATTCCCGCATTTCCGATTACACCCCAAACAGAAATCATCGAGACTATTTCAGGCTGGATAGAGCAAGGTGAAATGGATGCACGTATGGTCACCATGGAATCTGAACACTCCATGGTGACTGCTGCTGCATCAGCTGCAGCAAGCGGCATCCGCGTATTCAGTGCCACTTCAAGCCAGGGGCTGTTGTATGGCATGGAAATGCTCTACACAGTGAGCGGTTGGCGCGCTCCTTTCGTACTGGTGAATGTTTCGCGCGGGCTGGCCTCGCCGATTACCCTGGAGCCTGATCATAATGACATCATGTCTGCCAGGGACAGCGGTTTTTTACAAATTCATTGCTCTACATGCCAGGAAGTACTGGATAGCACCATTATGGCCTTTCGCCTGGCGGAAGACGAACGTATTCGCCTGCCGGTTATTGTCAATATGGACGGATTTTACCTGTCGTTTACACGCGAACCAGTAGAAATACCGGATGTTGATGCAGTGCGCAAATATGTCGGTGATTATGATCCGGAAAATATCCGTTTCCGTGCCAGCTCGCCAGTGAGCCAGGCAGTCGCAGTGCTCGGTGGCGCTCCTTATTCATACTTCAGATACGAATCACATATCGCAGCACAGAACGGCATCGCTGTTTACGATGAACTCGCTACAGAATTCAATAAACGTTTTGGTCGCGAGTACCCGGCGATTGAAGCTTATCAATGCGATGATGCTGATATTGTGTTTGTGATGCTGGGTTCTTTCGCGACCAAGGCGAAAGCCGCCGTTGATGAACTGCGAAAGGCAGGTCAAAAAGTTGGCTTATTGCGACCTCGTCTGTTGCGACCTTTTCCGGCAGAGCTGTTCCGCAACCTGCTCAGTAAAAAATCAGGTGTCGCTGTAATCGATCAGAACATCTCCATGGGCATGGGCGGTGTACTGCATTCAGAGCTGGCCGGAGCGCTCTATGGCCAGCCATCCGCGCCGCCAAGACTGCTGAGCTTCATAGGTGGCCTTGGTGGCCGCGACATCAGCATGGAAGAGTTTTTCGAAATTGCCCATGTTACACGTGAGGCCGTGGCCCAGGACCACACGCCGCCGCCCCGGCTCCTGTATACCGAGCAGGAGTTGCGAGAAATGAGAAAGCTTCAGGCTGTAGCCAGTGTCGAGCGTAACGAACTGAAGAATAGCGGGGGATCGAACCATGGCTGAACAGACTGTAAGTGTTTATCGCAGTATGAAAGATTTGCCATCTACCCATTTACTGGGAAGTGGTACACCGATGTGTGCTGGCTGTGGTGGTCTCGAGGCACTGAACCAGCTGTATGACATCATTGGTGATAAATCGGTTTTCGTCAATGCTGCCGGTTGCATGACATTGTTATCGGTCTACCCGTTTACACCGTTTCGTGGTTCCTGGCTGTACACTGCCATGGCCTCGGCACCAGCGGGTGCGCAGGGTGTGCGTGATGCTCTCGACATTCTTATCCAGAAACAACGCATGAAGGTGGAAGAAGACATGCAGGTTGTTGTTCTGACCGGTGATGGCGCGGCCTATGGTATGGGATTGTCGGCCACGTCCGGCGCAATAGAACGCAATCTCGATTTTCTCTATATCTGTTACGACAATGAAGGCTATGGCAACACGGGACAGCAGTTTTCAGCTGCGACACCGCATGCTGCAAAAACTGCAACCAGCTCAGGTCCCAGAGGTTACCCGGGATTCAAAAAAGACCTGTTTAGTATTTGGGCTGCGCAT
>JARFRD010000046.1 GCA_029287435.1 Gammaproteobacteria bacterium | reverse complement strand
AACTGGGCCATTCACTGGTTTCCACCTGGGCCAATCCATCCGGTAGTAAACCGGCTATGAACGCGTTACAACTGCACCTGTACTTCGATGGTATGGTTGATAGCATATTGATATCCAATCATAATCTGCCCGGCAAGGCATCCGTTATCAAAGACCTTCGTAGTGGTCGCCTGCTGCGTAAATAATCCTTCGTGAATAATGCTTCGTAAATAATTATGGCAACGAGTTCTGACATGAGCACTGATAGCACACCGGACAGTAAAGCTGTACACGACTACCTGTTGAAACTACAGGAAGCAATCTGCAACGGTCTCGCTGCTGAAGACGGCAAGGAAGATTTTATTGTCGACAAATGGGAGCGTGAATCTGGCGGTGGTGGCGGCATCACGCGCGTTCTCAACGATGGCGCTGTATTTGAACAGGCCGGTGTCAATTTTTCACACGTACAGGGTGACAAGTTACCCGCCTCGGCAACCGCGCACCGACCTGAACTTGCCGGCCGTAACTTCGAAGCCATGGGCGTCTCGCTGGTGATCCACCCGCATAACCCCTATGTACCCACCTCTCATGCCAACGTACGCTTTTTCATTGCCTACAAGGAAGGAGCGGACCCTATCTGGTGGTTTGGCGGCGGCTTTGACCTGACACCGTATTACGGCAACCGCGAAGATGTCATTCACTGGCACACGGTATCGCGCAAGGCCTGCGAGGCTTTTGGTGAAGATGTCTACCCGCGTTATAAAAAGTGGTGCGATGAATATTTCTTTTTAAAGCATCGCAACGAACCGCGCGGTGTTGGCGGCCTGTTTTTTGACGATTTAAACGAAGGCGGTTTCGATAGCTGTTTTGCTTTCATGCAAAGCGTGGGTGATCACTACCTCGAGGCATACCTGCCAATCGTGCAGAAAAGAAAAGACATGGAATACAGTGAGCGTGAACGAAATTTCCAGCTTTACCGTCGTGGGCGTTACGTTGAGTTTAATCTTGTCTATGACCGCGGCACCCTGTTTGGTCTGCAAACCGGCGGTCGCACAGAATCCATCCTGATGTCCCTGCCTCCTGTAGTTAACTGGCGCTACAACTGGAAGCCGGAAACTGGCACAGCAGAAGCTGAACTCTATGAGGTTTACCTCGAACCTGCTGACTGGCTCACAAATTCATAACAGGTAGCAGCTGCAAACAATCCCCGCTAGCGAGTACAATTGAGCTCGCTGGTATATAAAGTATCCAGTTTTTTTATCCGACTGCCCGTTGTTACGGAGAGTATGCATGAACATCAGCCGTTTGCTTCATTCCCGCAAGCTACTTATTCTGCCGCCGATTGCAATTGGCATACTGGCATTGATCGTGATGGCTGCCAGCAAACAGCCACCTGTGCAGACCGACCGTGGTGAGCCAAAACGTACCGTGCGCATAATCGAAGTGCCGCTGATTGACCTGTCACCTATGGCTGAAGGTTTTGGTTCTGTGCAACCGGCACGTGTCTGGACAGCAGTGAGCCAGGTGGCAGGCAATATCACTTACATCCATCCCAAGCTGCGCAATGGTGAAATACTCACCGAGGCTACCGAGCTAGTACACATTGACCCCAGAGATTACGAAATCGCACTGGCACAAACGACAGCTGAACTGAACGAACTCGAAGTGCAGGAGAAAAATGCCAGAGCTTCGCTGCAGATTGAACAGCGCAACCTGAAACTCGCGAAAGACGAACTAGATCGTATCCGCAAGCTGGTGAAGAAAGGCACAGCCTCACAGAGCAAGGCGGATGAAACTGAACGCGCCATGCTCTCCTATAGCGCATCGGTACAGAATCTGAAAAACTCGCTGGCCCTGGTACCCTCGCAGCGCAGCCTGCTTGAAGCCAGGCGCTCACTCGCCGAGCGCGACCTGGAACGGACCATCATCACCGCGCCTTTTGATATGCGCGTTGCCAACCTGAATATCGAGGCAGACCAGTATGTGCCAGTTGGTCAGAACCTGTTTGAAGGTGATGCAGTAGACCGGGTAGAAGTTGAAGCACAGGTAGCAATGTCATCGCTGCGCCGGTTATTTATTGGACGTCCGAGCATGCGTATTGATTTTGAACGACTCAATGAAGATTTTGCTGATCTTATAGCCATAGACCCGGTCGTGAGGCTGGATCTTGGCAACCATGTCGCCGAATGGGTGGCTGAGTTTGTACGCTTCAGTGATACCGTAGATCCCGAAACGCGCACCATGGGCGTTGTCGTCGCTGTCGATAATCCATTCGATAAAGTCATTCCGGGTTACAAGCCTCCACTTTCAAAGGGCATGTTCGTCAAAGTCATTATGAAAACACACCGTTCAGCCCAGCGTATTGTCGTACCACGCTCCGCCGTACGCGGTGGCAGCGTATTTGTTGTTGATGAGGAAAACCGCTTGCGACGCCGCAACGTAAAGGTACTGTTTTCACAACTGGATATCAGTGTGATCGAAGAAGGCCTTGAGCCGGGAGAACGTATCGTGGTATCTGATCTGATACCCGCCGTTGATGGCATGTTGCTACAAGTTCAAATCGATGAAGATCTGACCCGCACACTCAAGGCCATGAGCAATCCATCATGATCACCTGGTTCACGCGACACCAGACTGCGGCCAACCTGTTAATGGCCGCAATCATGATACTTGGCCTCGTTGCCCTGCCCGGCCTGCAGCGTGAAACGTTTCCCGAATTACAGAATGATGAAGTCCAGATACGCGTGGTCTACCGCGGTGCAACTGCAGCGGAAGTGGAAGACGCCATCTGTCGCCGTATCGAGGACGCGCTCGAATCCATTACTGACCTGTACGAAATGCGCTGCGAATCACGCGAGGGCCTGGGCACAGCCGTCGCCAAGATGCGTGAAGGTGCATCCATGCCGCGCTTCCTCGATGACGTAAAGTCAGAAGTTGAAGCCATCGATGACTTCCCGGACCAGACAGAAACACCCATCGTCGAGGAACTCGGGCGCACGGACGCAGTTATATCGGTTGCAATTATTGGCCCTGAAGACCCAGTTGCACTCAAGGCCTATGCTGAAGATGTCAAAGACCGCATGACAGCCTCGATCGATGTGGCTGAAGTCACTGTAACTGGATTTTCAGACCACCATATACGCATCGAAATTCCAGCCTGGCGCCTGCGCCAGTACGGACTGTCAGCCGTTGATATCGCAAACGTGGTTGGCCAGCAGAGCCTGAGCAGCCCGGCCGGTCGTCTTGAGGGCAGCAGCGAAGACCTGTTGTTGCGATTCGATGATCAACGCAAGAGTGCTGAAGCCTTCCATGACCTGATTGTCATCTCCGGCAGTACGGGTGCAGCGATTCAGCTCGGAGAGATAGCCGATATCACAGATCGCTTTGATCGCGATGAAGAAAAAGTATTATTTAATGGTCGACGCGCTGCACAACTCGATATCACCAAAACCCGTAACCAGGATATCCTCACGGTCTATCAGGATGTGAGTGACTTCGTTGCAGCCGAACGGGAGCGCGCCCCGAGTGGGGTCGAACTGCACCTGACACAGGACCGTGCATCCATCGTCCAGGACCGGCTCGACATGCTGGTACGCAATGGCGCACAGGGCCTCTTGCTCGTGTTCCTGGTGCTGTGGCTGTTTTTCAGCATCCGCTACGGCTTCTGGGTAACCATGGGCTTACCGGTTGCTTTTCTAGGTGCCCTGTTTGTATTACCAGCGATAGGAGTCACCATCAACATGATCTCGATGGTTGGCCTGCTGATTGGTGTCGGCCTGTTAATGGATGATGCCATCGTTATCGCCGAAAACATTGCCGCGCGCATGACCAAAGGTGAGACACCAGCAAACGCAGCCATTCAAGGTGTGAAACAGGTTATGCCCGGTATCCTGTCTTCGTTTGCAACCACTTTACTGGTGTTTGGTTCCCTGGCTTTCATCACGGGTACCATTGGACAGATTCTTCGCATCTTACCGATCGTTCTGATCATCGTGATCTCGGTCAGCCTGCTCGAGGCTTTTCTGGTGTTACCACACCACCTGAGTCATTCTCTGGCACACATGAAAGATAAAACGCGTTCACGATTCCGAGACACTTTTGAACAGCGCTTCAACCAGCTACGCGATGATTATTTTGCTCCTGTGCTTGAGCGTGCTATCGAGTTTCGTTATCTAACGCTTGGCATTATCTTCATGCTACTTCTGTTTGCAGTAGCGGTGCCGGTTGGTGGCTTTCTCAAATTCGTTGGCTTCCCGGATATTGAAGGCGATGTGGTTGAAGCGCGCATCCTGCTACCGCAGGGCACGCCGCTTGCCCGCACTGAATCCGTTGTTGCATCACTACAACAGTCGCTGGATCGATTAACCGAGAAATATGATCCACTGCAACCGGATGGACAACCACTGATTCAAAATGTCACTGTTATTTATGGCCAAAATCCGGATGCCTATGAAAGCGGCCCGCACCTGGCTCGTGTTGTTGTTGACTTGCTCAGTGCAGAAATACGTAACGCACCGCTGGATAACTTCCGCAGTGACTGGCGTAACGAAACCGGTGAACTGGCTGACGTCATTGCAATAAAGTATACAGAGCCTGTTATTGGCCCTGGCGGTCGTGCCATCGATCTGCGCCTGCTTGGCTACGATATCGATAGACTAAAGTCGGCTTCAACGGAATTACAGGCCTGGCTCAGTCAATTTCAAGGAGTTGTTGATATCAGTGACGACCTTAGACCGGGCAAGCGTGAATACCACCTGACCATAAAACCCGGCGCCGGCACCCTGGGACTTAATGCCAAAACTGTTTCAGACCAGATCCGTGGCGCTTTTCAGGGCGTCAAGATCGATGAATTCCCGGTAGGCCCTGAAACCTACGAAGTGAATCTGCGTATTGCAGTCGATGATCGCTACAATCCGGAAGATCTGGAGAACTTCACGGTCCTCGGCCGTGATGGTTCATTAGTTCCACTGCTGGTCGTAGCGGACGTTGAAGAAGTGCGAGGCTGGGCACGAATCAACCGTGTTGATGGTCGACGTGCCGTATCAGTACAGGGTGATGTTGATCGTGATGTCGCCAATGCCCAGGAGCTGCTGGGTATAGCCAGGCGTGATTTCATGCCTCAGCTACTCGAGCGCTATCCTGATATCAAATTCGACGTCCAGGGTGAGAGCAAGGAATCAGCTGACACCGGCACTTCGATTGTACGCAATGTACTGCTTGGACTCATTGGTGTTTACATGCTGCTGGCACTTCAATTCCGCGGTTATATTGCACCCTTGACGGTGATGGCTGTGATCCCAACCGCAATGATTGGGGTTATCGTCGGACACCTGTTGCTGGGACTGGACCTGACCATGCCGAGTATTATTGGCATGGCTTCATTATTTGGTGTTGTCGTCAATGACTCCATCTTACTGGTTGTATTCATCCGCCAGGAACGCAAAGCAGGTATTCCCGTGCAGCAAGCCGCATTACATGCGGGTATTGCGCGTTTTCGCCCGATCCTGTTGACATCAATCACTACCGTTGCCGGTCTGTTGCCGTTGCTGATGGAAACCAGTTTGCAGGCACAAATCCTGATTCCACTGGCAACCAGTCTCGCATTTGGCCTGTCCACTGCAACCATAGCAGCGTTATTCCTTGTGCCTTCAATTTACGTCATTCTTGATGACATGGGCTGGCTGGGCGCCATCGAAGAGGAGCATGACGAGCTTGACCAGTCAACAATGCAACCGGCAGTCGAAGAGAGAAGTTAAAACCCGGGGTAACCATTACCGCTTTTTCCATGAAAATAGCAGGATTAACTGAACGTCTGCTAACGACCCAAAGCAGATAGAATGAAACGCATGACATTAACATTTCCCTCTTTGTTGCCGGCGCTTTTGTTATGTGCCGGACTCCTGGCAGCGTGCGCCGATGATGCGAAGGAGGTTGGTGATCCATCGGCCAAAGTCTCTGTGATGCAGGACGCAACACCGTTGTGGGCGAGCGTGCCGGAAACAATCTCGCCCGAATGGGGCGCGTTCTTCTCCAAAAAGGGGCAAGGACGCGAAACGCCGATGCCTGCCCCTGATGACATCGATGGCTGGAAAGCCGTGCAGGCTGCCAACGACAAGGGGAAAGAAGTCAAAGCAGACGAAAAGGCCCTAGCGTTTGGCGTGACCTATAAGGAGTACGAAATCGCCGGCATTCCAGTGGTCGAGGTGACACCTTCGGAACTTGCTAGCACGGACAAGATCGCAGTCTACACTCACGGTGGCGCATACGTGCTGAACTCGGCCAAGGCCGTGATCGAGTCGGCTATGATCTTTGCCGCCGAAACCGGACTGCGCGTCATTGCGGTGGACTACACGCTCGCGCCGCATTCCAAGTGGCAGGAGACGACCGACGAGGTCATCAGTGTCTTCAAGGCGCTGGCCACGCAGCGCTTCACGGCCGACAACAACGTCCTTTATGGTGACTCCGCAGGCGGTGGCCTCGCGGCGGGTGTCACACTCAAAATGCGCGACCTCGGTATGAAGATGCCCGCGGCGCTTGCGCTGTGGTCTCCATGGGCGGATATTTCCGAGACCGGTGACACTTACGTCACACTACGCGATGCTGAGCCCTACTACACCTATGAACACGTACTTGGGCCTTCGGCACTTGCGTACGCTGATGCCAAGGATCACAAGAACCCCTATGTTTCCCCTGTGTACGGCGATTTCAAACAGGGCTTCCCGCCCACCTTGATCCAAGGGGGTACGAAAGAGATCTTCCTCAGCAACTTCATTCGTCTCTATCAGGCGCTCGATCAGGCAGGTCAGAAAGTGAAGCTCGATATATACGAGGGCATGCCTCACGTGTTCGTG
>JARFRD010000133.1 GCA_029287435.1 Gammaproteobacteria bacterium | reverse complement strand
GTGTATAAGAGACAGGTCTTCGACACAGCAGACTGATGTGAATCTACCCTACATCACGGCCGATGCCAGTGGTCCCAAGCACCTTAACATCAAGGTTACTCGCGCCAAGCTCGAAAGCCTGGTTGAAGACCTGGTTGCTCGTACCATTGACCCGATCAAGACGGCATTAAGTGATGCAGGTGTATCTACCAGCGATATCAACGATATCATCCTGGTGGGTGGTCAGACACGTATGCCCAAGGTTCAGGAAGAAGTACAGAACTTCTTCGGTAAGGAACCTCGCAAGGACGTAAACCCGGACGAAGCCGTTGCTATCGGTGCTGCAATTCAGGGTGGTGTACTCGGTGGTGATGTTACTGACATCCTGCTGCTCGACGTTACTCCGCTGTCACTGGGTATCGAAACCATGGGTGGTGTCATGTCCAAGCTGGTTGAAAAGAACACCACGATTCCTACCAAGGCACAGCAGGTGTTCTCAACTGCTGAAGATAACCAGACTGCGGTTACTGTACACGTACTGCAGGGTGAACGCGAAATGGCGACCGGTAACAAATCTTTGGGACGTTTTGACCTGAGTGATATTCCACCGGCTCCACGCGGCATCCCGCAGATCGAAGTCAGCTTCGACATCGATGCCAACGGTATCCTCAATGTGTCTGCCAAAGACAAGGCGACTGGTAAAGAGCAGTCAATCGTGATCAAGGCTTCAAGTGGACTGTCTGACAACGAAGTCGATCAGATGATCAAGGATGCTGAAGCGCATGCTGACGAAGACAAGAAGATGCGTGAACTGATCGATACCCGCAATGCTGCTGACAACATGATTCATGCGACTGAAAAGTCAATCAAGGATCTTGGCGATAATGTTGATGCTGATGAAAAGGCAAAAGCAGAAGCGGCAATTGCAGAGCTACAGGAAGCAATGAAGGGTGACGATAAGGCTTTAATTGAAGAAAAGACCACGGCTCTGACAGAAGCTGCGGGTAAAATTGCTGAAAAGGCCTATGCTCAACAGGCTGAAGCAACAAACGCTGGTGCCGAATCAGCCGGTGCAGGTGATACAGGTGCCCAGGGCGGTAACGAAGAAGTGGTTGACGCCGAGTTCGAAGAAGTCAAAGACGACGACAAGAAGTAAAGGCGATCACGTTTTTCGAAACGTCACTTGTGGAGCCGGTTCATTGCCGGCTCCGTTTATGTAACAAAGCGGTAAATTGAGGAAACTGTGGCAGATACTATGTCAAAACGCGATTATTACGAAGTTCTTGGTGTTTCCAGGGATGTGAACGAGGCTGATCTTAAAAAGGCTTACCGACGCCTCGCGATGAAATATCACCCGGACCGTAATGCTGACAACGATGAGGCTGAAGAAAAATTCAAGGAAGCCAAGGAAGCCTATGATGTTTTGTCGGATGCGCAGAAACGTGCCGCCTATGACCAGTTCGGCCATGCCGGTGTAGATCCATCGGCGGGTGCGGGTGCTGGTGGTTTCGGCGGAGGCGGCGATCCGTTCGGTGATATCTTTGGCGATGTTTTCGGCGATATCTTTGGCGGCGGACGCCGTGGTGGCGGTAGCCGTGTTCATCGTGGCTCCGATCTGCGCTATAACCTCGAATTATCACTGGAAGATGCTGTTGCCGGTACCACGGTAAACATCCGCGTACCCACCCTGGTGGCCTGTGAAACCTGTGATGGCAGCGGTGCTAAAAAAGGTACCAGCGCCACAACCTGTACTACCTGTGGTGGTGTTGGCCAGGTACGTATGCAACAGGGCTTCTTCTCCGTACAGCAAACCTGTCCCAACTGTCGCGGCCAGGGTAAAACCATTTCCGATCCATGTCCGAGCTGTCATGGCCAGGGTCGTATACAGGAACACAAGACACTGTCCGTAAAAGTGCCTGCCGGTGTCGATAACGGTGACCGCATTCGCCTCGCGGGCGAAGGTGAGGCCGGTGAACACGGTGGCCCCAGTGGTGACCTCTATGTACAGATCCAGGTCAAACCTCATCCGATCTTCCGACGCGAAGAAAACGACCTGTTATGCGAAATGCCTGTCAGCATTGTAAGCGCTACCCTTGGTGGCGAGCTCGAAGTACCCACACTGGAAGGGCGCCTGAAGCTGAAAATCCCGCCTGAAACTCAGACTGGAAAGGTTTTCAGAATGCGTAACAAGGGCGTAAAATCAGTTCGTGGCGGGGCTACCGGTGATTTACTGTGTCGCGTACACGTAGAAACACCGGTAAAGCTAAACAGCAAACAGAAAGAGATGTTGCGCGAGTTTGAACAATCCATGCATGAAAGCGGCAAGCAGCACAGCCCGCAAAGTGATTCGTGGATGGATCGTGTAAAATCCTTTTTTGATGACCTGAAGTCATAAACCAGAAAACATAATAGATATTCATCCGTTAACGCAGCTCCTGGTTAAGGGATAACATGAGCATGGATGTCGCATGCTCAACAATAAAAACAGTCAGCTGGATAATTTTCTGACTGACAATAACGAAAAAAACAATAATGACATTACCTGAATCTTTGGGGAGTTTCGTCCAATGTTGAATATTGCTGTTACCGGTGCTGCCGGTCGCATGGGGCGAGCCCTGATCAACGCCTGCCATATCAACGAAGATTGCCAGTTGAGTGCGGCTATCGAACAACCCGGCAATTCACTGGTTGGCAGTGATGCAGGCGACCTGGCCGGTCTTGGCCGTTTGAACGTCACCATTGTCGATAATCTTGAAGATGTCATCGACGCCTTCGACACCCTCATCGATTTCACCCGTCCTGAATCCACGCTGAAAAATATCAAACTGTGTGCGCAACACGGTAAAAACATCATTATCGGCACAACCGGCTTTGATGATGCCGGAAAACAGGCGATTCATGATGCAGCTCAAAAAACCGGTGTAGTATTTGCGCCTAATATGAGCGTTGGTGTGAACCTGTGCCTGAAACTGCTCGATATGGCAGCAAGGGTGCTCGGTGATGATGTGGATATCGAAGTCATCGAAGCCCACCACCGGCACAAGGTCGATGCACCCTCCGGTACAGCAATACGCATGGGTGAGGTAGTCGCCAATGCACTTGGTCGCGATCTGGCCGAGTGTGCTGTCTACGGACGTGAAGGTATCACCGGTGAACGTGACCGCAAGACGATCGGCTTTGAAACCATCCGCGCCGGCGATGTTGTCGGTGATCACACCGTTTTATTTGCAGCGGAAGGTGAACGTGTGGAGATTACGCACAAAGCCTCAAGCCGTATGACGTTTGCTAATGGCGCTGTACGTGCAGCGAACTGGCTGCAACAACAACCCGCTGGTCTGTACGACATGCAGGATGTATTAGGTTTTAAATAATTAAAGACTGCGACAGAGGCATAGAGTACACAGAGAATATTATTTGTTTTGGTTGTTGCCAACACTACAGGCAATGCGCTAAATACGGGGTCTGTATGTTCATTAACACAAACATAAAAACACCCCGTGATCTCTGTGCCTCCGTGGCTATAAAACTACTGGATTTAAATATGCTACTTCCCGTCATTGCGAGCGAAGCGCGGCAAACTCACGCAATGAAGCAGGAGATTGTCACGTCGCCCATAAAAAAATCATGGGCTCCTCGCAATGACGGATTTCACGAAGGCTAGTAATTTTAAAGAGAAAAAATATGCTTAATTACAACATCGCTGTCGTATTCCCGGGCCAGGGTTCTCAATCCATAGGCATGTTGAAAGACTATGCTGAAGAATGGGAACAGGTCCAACAAACATTTCAACAGGCATCCGAAGTACTCGGCTATGACCTGTGGGACATTGTCAGCAATGGTCCCGAAGAGAAACTTAACCAGACAGAAATTACCCAGCCCGCCATGCTGGCAGCCGATGTTGCGATCATCCGCATACTGTCACAACAATGCATGATCAAACCCTATGCGCTGGCAGGTCATTCACTGGGTGAATACGCTGCCCTGGTCGGCGCTAACGTGCTGGATTTCGAGGATGCGATAAAGCTGGTTGCCGAACGCGGCCGCCTGATGCAGAACGCTGTGCCTGAAGGCGAAGGTGCCATGGCTGCCATCATTGGTCTTTCTGATGACCAGGTCATCCTTGGTTGCAAGGAAGCTGAAGCCCAGGCAGGCCAGCCGGTAGAGCCGGTTAACTTTAACTCACCCGGGCAGATTGTGATTGCCGGTGCGACTGCAGCTGTCGACAAGGCCATAGAAATGCTCAGTGAAGAAGGCGCCAAGCGTGCCATGAAACTGCCGGTCAGTGTGCCTTCACACAGTTCATTGATGAAACCGGCCGCTGATGAAATGGCAAAAGTCCTCGCAAACGTAGAATTCAACACACCTGACATCCAGGTCATTCACAATGTTGATGCCAGGTCGCATGATGATGCTGACAGTATTCGCGAAGCCCTCGCTAAACAGATTTACAATCCAGTGCGCTGGGTTCAAACCATCAAGATCATCAAGGAAGACGCCGACGCCATTGTTGAATGTGGGCCGGGCAGAGTGCTTACCGGCCTGAACAAACGCATCGACAAGGACATTAAAGGCTACGCAATGGATACGCCTGCATCGATGCAAAAATTTCTTGATGCGCAACTCGACATGATTGACTGATAACAAACGGTATAAGAATAATTATGAGTAACTCCCTACAAGGCGAAATCGCCCTCGTAACCGGTGCCAGCCGAGGTATTGGCAAGGCCATTGCAGAACAACTGGCTGCTGAAGGTGCCACGGTAATCGGTACAGCAACAACAGATAAGGGCGCAGATGCAATTTCTGCCTACCTCGAGGCATCAGGCGGCAAGGGCATGTGTCTGAATGTCGCCGATGATGACTCCGTTGCAGCTGTGATCAAACAGATCGGTGATGATTACGGTGCTGTCAGCATCCTGGTGAATAATGCCGGTATTACCAAGGACAACCTGCTGATGATGATGAAATCGGACCAGTGGGACGATGTCATCAACACCAACCTGACATCCATCTACCGCCTGTCTAAATCAGTACTGCGCAGCATGATGAAAGCCAGGAAAGGGCGCATTATTAACATCGCTTCTGTTGTGGGTGCCACGGGTAATCCGGGACAGACGAATTATTCTGCAACCAAGGCCGGCATGCTGGGTTTCACCAAGTCACTGGCACGTGAAATTGGTTCAAGGAATATAACGGTTAATGCCGTGGCCCCGGGCTTTATTGATACCGATATGACACGTGAACTGGCTGATGAACAACGTGAAGCACTGATCAACCAGATACCATTAAATCGTCTTGGAGATGCAGCCGACATCGCTAACGCCGTCGTATTTCTGGCTTCTCCGGCAGCCGCTTACATTACCGGTGAAACCCTGCATGTGAACGGCGGCATGTACATGGCGTAAAGATTTTGTCACAAAAGACCAGGCATTATGCTGTTATATTACCTTAACAATATAATATAACTTGTTGAAATAATACTAATAATTAATCGTTTTTAAAGTAATTTATAATTCAAAAACACGGTGGAAAGCTTCGCAGTTATTAACTACAATACCGCGCAGCTCAAGACTGATTAAAACAAGAGGATAACTACATGAGCACAGCTGAAGAACGCGTCCGCAAGATTGTCATCGAGCAGTTAGGCGTAACCGAAGACCAGGCTAAAAATGAAGCATCATTCGTTGATGACCTTGGCGCTGATTCACTCGACACTGTCGAGCTTGTGATGGCTCTCGAAGAAGAGTTTGAATGTGAGATCCCGGACGAAGAAGCCGAAAAGATCACCACCATTCAGCAGGCGATTGATTACGTAAACGCCAATAGCTAAACAGGCTATTTGCTCGTAAACAAAACTTATCATAACAGCCTGTTCTACAGGCTGTTGTTTATTTTTATCAGGGTTTAATGTGTCCAGACGTCGCGTAGTCGTTACTGGCCTCGGTATCGTATCCCCGGTTGGCCTTAATCTAAAGGAAACATGGAGCAGTATCGTCTCGGGTAAAAGCGGTGTTGCACCCATTACCGAATACGACGCATCTGAATATCCTGTCCGCATCGCAGCAACCGTTAAAAACTTTGATGCATCGGACGTCATTCCAAAGAAAGACCAGAAAAAGATGGATGCCTTCATCCATTACGGCATGGTCGCTGCGGAAGAAGCCCTGGTAGACTCAGGCATCGAGATCACCGATGAAAATGCCAAACGTATCGGCGTGTCCATCGGTTCAGGCATTGGCGGTCTGCCAATGATCGAAGCCAATTACGATAAATTACAGACAGGTGGAGCCCGCAAGGTTTCACCTTTTTTTGTGCCTGGCTCAATCATCAACATGATTTCCGGTAACTTCTCCATCAAGCACGGTATCAAGGGCCCTAACATTGCGCTGGTAACTGCCTGCTCAACGGGTACGCACAGTATCGGTTCTTCGGCACGTATGATCGCCTACGGTGATGCTGACGTGATGATTACCGGTGGCGCTGAAAAAGCTTCATCGCCTTTGGGCATGACGGGATTTGCTGCAGCGCGTGCTTTATCAACACGTAATGATGATCCCGAGCATGCCAGCCGTCCCTGGGATAAAGACCGCGACGGTTTTGTGCTCGGTGATGGTGCCGGTGTTCTTGTTCTCGAAGAGTACGAACACGCGAAAGCACGTGGTGCAAAAATCTACGCCGAGCTGGTCGGTTTTGGTCTGAACAGCGATGCTCACCACATGACTCAGCCAGTCAGCGATGGCAGTGGTGCCGCACAATGTATGAACAATGCCCTGGCCGATGCTGGTCTTAATGCTGAAGACGTTGATTACGTTAATGCACATGGTACGTCTACACCTGCGGGCGATATTGCTGAAACCAATGCCATCAAGTCAGCATTTGGTGACCAGGCTGCAAACATTGCCGTGAGTTCAACCAAATCCATGATTGGACACCTGCTGGGTGCGGCTGGCGGCGTTGAAGCTGTATTCTCCGTAATGGCTATTCAAGACCAGGTGGCGCCTCCGACAATCAACCTTGAGAATCCGGGTGAAGGCTGCGACCTCGATTATGTGCCCAATACCGCGCGTGATATGAATATTGATGTCGCGCTGTCCAACTCATTCGGATTCGGCGGCACCAACGGCACTCTGATTTTCAAGAAAATCAGTTAATCCCGTTCTGTGCGTTTAGTCCTGGCCGCATTATCCAGGTGACAGTAATCAATCTTTGACGCCATTCAATGCATTTTCAGACCCGAAAGCTAAACGGCGAACTTAACCTGGAAAAACTTCATCAGTTCAATCCTGAACGTTATCCATTCCTGTTAAAGAGTACGGCAGCCGGGCCGCTTGGTAACTTCGATATCCTGTTTGCGTTTCCTGAAAAAACGCTCGAAAAACATGCAGAAGATTCAGATTACAACTTTCTGGACGAACTACACACCTGGTGGCAGCAGGAAAAACTGGAAACAAACATTGATAACCAGGGCTGGCCATTTACAGGTGGCTGGTTTGTGTATTTATCCTATGAGCTTGCCGGTGAAATAGAACCCGTTCTTGACTTGCCATCACTGCCGATGGGTGAACCGATTGCCATGGCCGTGCGATGTCCGGCTGCGGTAATCTATGACCACGACAAACAGCAATTTACCGCTATCGCTGAAACAGAATCCCGGGAATTGCTCGATCAGATAGACAGCGATGCGGTTGAAGCTAACAAGCTGGCAGATATCGCAGATACAGCGATTACGATTCACCAGGTTGAGGAGGCTGATGAACAGCCTTACCTGCAACAGGTAGAAACGGTTAAACAATATATTGTTGACGGTGATATCTTCCAGGCCAATTTGTCCAGACCATGGCAGCTCGATATTGATGATAATGTCAGCGATGTCACTATCTTTAACCGGCTGGCCAATGCGAATCCGGGCTCTTTTGCGGTGCTGGCAAAACTGCCGAATTCAACCGTGATCAGTTCCTCGCCGGAACGGCTCGTCAGTGTTCATGATAAATCCATTCAGACGCGCCCAATTGCAGGTACTCGACCACGATCGGATAACGCCAGCGAAGATTCGGCACTTGCCAGCGAACTCATGGCGCATCCGAAAGAACAGGCCGAACACATTATGTTGATCGATCTCGAACGTAACGATCTCGGTCGAATCTGTATTCCCGGCAGCATCAGGGTAAATGAGTTGATGACGCTGGAAAGCTATCAACATGTACACCATATCGTGTCCAACGTCACCGGACTGATACGTGATGATGTTTCACCGGCAGATGTTATACGCGCGGTATTCCCCGGTGGCACCATTACCGGCTGTCCCAAGGTGCGATGTATGCAGATACTTGCCGAGCTCGAGCAGCAACCGCGAGGGGCCTACACCGGCTCAATTGGTTATATCAACAGGAATGGTGACATGGATCTGAATATCCTGATCCGCACCCTGGTACGCCGTGGTAGTGAAATCAGTTTCAGGGCAGGCGGCGGCATCGTAGCCGATTCTGATCCTGTGCATGAACTCAACGAAACACGCGCGAAAGCAAAAGGCCTGTTGCGTGCGTTTGGAATAAATTGATGGCAATTACCCTGGTCAACGGCATCGTATGCGATTACATATCCGCGCAGGACCGTGGCTTGCACTATGGCGATGGCGTGTTTGAAACCCTGGCGTACGTCGAAGGACATTTTCAGTTTCTGCAGCAACACCTTGCGCGTATGCAGGATGGTGCAGAACGACTCGGCATTCCATATCCGGATGAGTCGCTGTTTCTTGGTGATATTCACAAACTGTTACAGAAAGCCGATGCACCCAGGGGCGTTTTCAAACTGATACTCACGCGTGGACAAGGTCAACGCGGTTACAGACCGGCTAAAAAATCAATAGCAACGCGCATCTGCCAGTATTCAGACTGGCCTGAGCATATCGATAACTGGAAGTCCACGGGAATCGACACGCGTATCTGCGACACCAGGGCTTCCGTGAATACATCACTGGCTGGCATCAAGCATCTGAATCGTCTGGAAAATGTACTGGCGAGCAGCGAACTCGGCGCAAACTACCAGGAAGGCTTTTTACTCGATAACAGTGACAATGTCATCGAAGGCACAATGAGTAATATTTTCACCGTCATAGATAAAACACTGGTCACACCCGAGTTAACCCACTGCGGAATAGCCGGCGTTATACGTGGACAGGTGTTAAAAATTGCTGAAGAAAACCGCATCAACACTGAAGTCCGTTGTGTAAGCAAAGATGAGATCGTCGAGGCCCGCGAAATCTTTATCTGTAACAGTCTGCTCGGTGTTTGCGCCGTGAACACGATTGATGGTGTTAAAGTACAATCAAATATCATCACTAATATCATCGATGCTGCATTGAATAAAAGGATGAGCCTGAATGCGTAAGCTATTACCAAAACTGATTATATTAGCAGGCATTATGCTGGCTATTATTGCTTACCTGGCAAGCAATATTTTCCAGTACATGAACGAGCCGTTGCAGTTTGACGAGATGATTACTATCGACCTCAAGCCGGGTTCAACATTTCGATCAGTTTCACACCAGTTAGCTGAACATCAGCTGCTGGAACATGAAGATTATTTCAAGATCTGGGTTCGACTCAGTGGCAATGCGACAAGACTGCAGGCAGGTGAATACCAGTTACATCCCGGGCAGACACTGGCTGAACTCATCGACGACATGGTTGCCGGGCGCGTCAAGCAGTATTCGCTTACCCTGGTCGAAGGCTGGACCTTCAGGGAATTCCTGCA
>JARFRD010000165.1 GCA_029287435.1 Gammaproteobacteria bacterium | reverse complement strand
AATCTTCTTCTGTGAAGTTCTGCTAGTGCTTGGTCGGATCGAGCTTGGTGATTACCGAGTTGAGTGCGTAGTCGAATACCGAGTGACCCATAATGACACTGGACTTGCCGCTGTCGAGCTCATCGATAAATTCTTCAAAGCTTTTTTCGGATATAAGCTCGCCTTCATGCGTGACAAAGATCAGTTTTTCATCTTCTACGATGATCACAGACAGCTTGCAGCGTCTTGGCGACAGGTCTTCACCCATGTAGATCTGGAACCACATACCGGGCATGATATTTGAAGGTAGCGGCTTCTTTGGAACGTGTGCCGGTTCGACCTTGATAGGCTCCTTTTCCCTTGGGCCTTCTTCTGCAACCGTTACCTCAGCCGTCTGCACCTCGTCTTCGGTGAATGCGGCATCTTCGATCATGTCATCATAGGTCTCGATCAAACCACTGATGACGAACTTGATATCTTTCTTGGATTTGTAGGTTTTAGCCAGGAATCCCTGTGCGCGTTCAACCAGGTTATCCTTTTCCGCAACCAGGTGCGCAAGGTCTTCAGCAGACTGTAATGGTTGAACACTGTCAATGATGTCGCGCAGGCACTCGAGTATTGCGACCCATTCGTCGTTTTCCTTACCTGCCTTCAGGTAATGGTTAAACATCAGCGTGGGCCAGCGTTTTAAAACCAGTGCATGAATGGGTTCAGGCAGTGTCTTACCAGCGGTTACGCCACGCAATGACTTGAGTACAGTGTTTCTTGCATGCTCGCGTAAAGCCTGTTGTTGGGCTTCTTCTTCCTTGGCGCGTGCTTCATTTTCGCGTGCTTCAACATAGGCATTGAGCTTATCCAATGCTTTCTGGAAAGTTGTGGTATCGAGTTCATATTCACTGACAAGCTGGGACACGATCTTGTCGAGCTTGATGTAAATTTCGTCAGTATGCACGGTGACACCAACGCCGACTTCGGAAATTTTATCGAGCAGGACACGTGCAGGATGGTCGTCGTAGATAAAGAATTCCTGGTCCAGCATCGAGGCCTTGATCACAGGAATCTGTAATCTTAGCAACAGCGCCTTGATCGTATCCGAAATATCTTCGTCTTCGATGATGGCGTCAAAAACCAGCTCGATAAAGTCGATTGTTTTTTCGGCAATCTGGTTGATACCCTTGGTAACTACGCCGCCGGACGACCTGGCAATAGCTTGTAATACCGCCTGCTTGACGGCTTCGGCATCAAATTTCAGTTCAGATGGTTGTTCAAACTGCGGTTGTGCCTGCAGGTCAGACAGCGCCTGCAGAATTTCATCATGCCCAAAATGTTGTGCTGTGCTTGCCGGGTATACGGCTGACTCACCACCTGATTGCGCAGTCTCTGCACCACCACCTTGAAGGGGTGTGCCCATAAAATTACTGATGGCCTGGCTGACCTTGCCCGCAGGCATGCCGGCTGTCTGGTGCACATATTGGCCATTTGCATCAGGTGGTGGTTGTTTGCCGCTGAAGCCGCCACCGGTTGTTGGTGTGCCAGCGGGTGCTTCGCCGCCTGCTGGTGCGGCTGAGCCGTTGTTTGCTGCGTGATAGGTTCCGGGCGCTGCGGTTTGTGCGTAGCCACCTACATCCGTACCCCCGGGGGCGGGTGCAGCAGGAGCGGCACCACCCGCGGGCGCTTGTCCAGAGGCGTCACCCTGAGTTCCTGCCGGGGCTCCGCCAGGAGCATGTCCACCCTTATCAGCACCCTCATACGGCGCTGGCTCTTCGCCGGGTGTTTCTTCAACAGGTGGCGGCGGTGGTGCTGCGGTACGGCGCGCAGGGCCACGGCCCCCGCCCAGCTTGATCTGCGGCAAAATGCCGGCTTCGATCAATGCATCATTAATACGGTCGTAGAGGCTGTCGAGATTGCTCGCGATTTCTTCATCGAACAGCTTGAACATGATTTTTCTTTCAGCTGTTTCAAATTTTCCAATCAGGGCATCATCAAATGCCTGGCTCAGCTTCATCGGTGATATGGCATCCTTGGTGAAGATATCAGGTGTCTTCAGCGCCAGGTGCTCCAGGCGGGTTTCGAGGTTGGATATCTGCTCACGGAATTTGCTCGCTGTGGCGGTACCGATATTTTTAACCAGGACGATGTCTTCCATATCGTCCTGACCAACCAGGCTTAGCTCGTCATCCAGTTCTTCAACTTTTTGCGCGGCTTCTTCAGCCTGTACAATCGCATAAGGGCGCAGCAGCGGGGTTACTTTAGAGAGAAAATCAACCGCGAGCTCGGTTTTTACATTAGCCAGCTTTTGTTTCAGCATGAAATAAACATCTTTTTCATGGCTGAAATGAGCGGCTTCGGCACCTTCGAGTAGCGCCTCGTCGGCGTTTTTGATAAGCGCAGTCATCAACTCGCCGAGACGCGCGTTGATCCTGGACTTGATTTCGGTTATCAGTTCACCGATTTCCTGTTCTGAATCCGGCGAGTTTGGGTGGTTACTCATATACGCCCTTTCCGTTCCCCGTAGCCTTTCAAGCTATATATTGTCTTATTATTATGGTTTGAGTATAGACACTCTATACAAAAAGTCTTTATTTTGTAAGGGCAGAATCTCCCCTCACCGTAGATCACGTCAGGCATTTTATTAATTATTATAGTGTGCTTCGTTGAATCTGGCTGATATCCAACTATTCTATAGGTTAAAGCCCCGGGCAAGCGCTATAACTGCGCCTTGATCCAGTCTGTTCTGGTTACCCTGTCAATAAGGTTCATATATTAAGAATGAGTGAAGCCGCAGAAAAACCTCAAATTCTTGTCGTTGACGACTCCAAGGTCATTCGTCGAGCAGCCGTGAAAATGCTGGGCACTGATTATGAGATTCATGAGGCCGTCGATGGACTCGATGCGTGGCAACAGCTGCAACAAAATGAGACGATATCCGTTGTGTTCACCGACATGCAGATGCCTGAAATGGATGGCATGGAGCTGCTGTCGAATATACGCAGTTCGGAAAATGAGCGCCTCGCCGCATTACCCGTGATCATGATCACGGGTGTCGGTGATACGGAAACGGCAAAACAAAAGGTGTTTGATGCCGGGGCGACTGATTTTATTGCCAAGCCTTTCGAATCCATCGACCTGTTAAGTCGAGCCAAGTCTTATGCGCGCCTGAACCGCAAGGTTGTCGAGCTGGAAAAGAAAACCGGGCACGACAAGCTTACCGGACTGTACAGTGTGGCGAGCTACGAGGAACAGGGCGTCAAGGCGATGTCATTTGCGATTCGTCACAAGCTCAACCTGACCAATGTGTATCTGGAAATCGAGAATTTTCAGGATGTCTATCTTGCACACGGTAAAAATATTGCACAGCAGATTATTATCGCTGTGGGTAAACGCCTGAATGATGTCATGCGAACAGAAGATGTCGCTGCCCGCATTGGTGTAGCCAAGTATGCCGTATTGTTACCGCTGACCAGCGATGCAAACGCAAAGATCGTTATCAGTCGTATACGTGAAAGCATCAACAAGCTGGTATTCAATACCGGACGCGACAAGATTCGCGTGGCGATGGCAGCAGGTCTGGCAGCGTTAAACACCGAAGAAGAACTCTCTTTTGCCGAACTCATGGAACAGTCCGATGCTGCATTGCAAAAAGCCCTGCAGCGCACCACGGGTGAGAAAGTTGCAAGCTTCTATGAGTCCGAGGAAGTCGAAGAGCCTGCGCCTGAAATTACCGAGGAAGATATCAAGCTTGCCTTCCAGCATATTCTTAACGGAGAGTACTACCAGGTTCCTGACTACATGCTTCACCAGGTCGCTGAACGCCTGACACCCTTCCTTGACTATGTGGCGAACCAGACAGATACTGGACTCACCGGTACCAATAACTCGCGATATTAAATGACCAACCAGCTGCAGAGCCTTACACCCGATGAAGCCTGGCAATTATGTAAGGACGATGCACGGGCTCTGCTAATCGACATACGCTCCAGTATGGAATACCTTTTCGTTGGGCATCCCAGGGGTGCGGTGCATGTGCCGTGGATTGATGAGCCTGACTGGGTAGTCAATCCGGAATTCGTCACCGATGTGCGCAAGCTGATTCTTGGTGGGGTGGTCGAAGACGATGCCGAGGGTAGCGTGCCGATCATCCTTATCTGTCGTAGCGGTAAACGATCCAAAGAAGCAGGCCATGTACTACTCGAAGCCGGTATTCATAATGTCTACCATATCGATGAAGGCTTTGAGGGCGAGCTCGACGAGCAGCATCATCGCAGTTCTACGGGAGGGTGGCGGTACCGCGGCCTGCCCTGGGAGCAATGCTGAAGTCGGCTTGATTTACCTGGCGCGATACGGCGTTAATGCTTCATTCAAAAATCCTCATTTACAGGGTTGTAAACTCCGGTTTTTTCATGAACCATTGCCTTGTCTCGCACTCAATTAAATCAAGCCTGAAACTTAATATAGATATCTCTGTGCCTCTGCGGTAATAAAAACCATGAACAAAAAAGTCGAAAAATCGAACGAAGAATGGAAAACCGAGTTAAGCGAGGAGCAGTACCGGGTAACGCGCGAAGGTGGTACCGAGAGGGCGTTCACCGGTGCTTACTACAATAACAAGGATACCGGTATGTATCACTGTGTCTGTTGTGGTGAGCCTCTGTTCAGTTCTGATGAAAAATACGACTCAGGTTCAGGTTGGCCGAGTTTCTGGCAGCCCGTTGAAGGTCATGAGCCGACCGAATTGCGGGATACCAGTCATGGCATGATCAGGGTCGAGGTAAGATGTCCTTCCTGTGATGCGCATCTTGGACATGTGTTCGAAGACGGACCACAACCTACAGGATTGCGCTATTGCATCAATTCAGCATCGCTGAATTTCAAGAAAAAATAGAGTTCCCCGGCTCGTGTTGATTGCGCCAGGCGCGATGTATGCGACCAATTGATAATTTATAATCCGCCTGCATCGTGGTTAAATAAGCCTGATCTGACTGCGCGGCTCAGGCAGTTATAACTTATGTAAATACAGGCGGCATCATGAAGCAGCTAATTTCCGTATTTTCACTTCTCCTTTTTTCCACGATTGTCCAATCATCATCACCTGATCCTCGCGATTTGATCAAGCAGGCGATGGATCACTGGCGCGGCCTGAGTTCGTATTCGGAAATGACAATGACGATTCATCGACCCGACTGGGAGCGCTCTATGTCTATGCGCTCCTGGACCGAAGGCGATAAAACCTCGCTGGTGCGCGTAACCCAGCCGAAAAAAGATGCCGGTAATGGCACCCTGATGAAAGACAACAACATGTGGACCTATACGCCCAAGATTAACCGCATCATCAAGGTGCCATCGTCGATGATGAGCCAGAGCTGGATGGGCAGTGATTTTTCAAACAAGGATATCAGCAAGTCGACAGACATCATCGATCAATATGACCACACCTTAGTGGAGTCGAGAGATAATGAAGGTCATAATGAATACGTTATCGAATCTATCCCGCACGAAGAGGCGGCTGTTGTCTGGGGCAAGGAAGTGTTAACAATACGGGATGACTACGTCTTGCTCGAACAGCAGTTCTGGGACCAGGATGGTGTGCTGGTGAAGACCATGAAGGCACTTGAAATCAAGCAACTGGGTGGGCGCACTGTGGCCAGTCGCATTCGCATGGGTAAAGTAGAGTCGCCCGATGAATGGACCGAGATGAGCGTCCAGGAAATCCAGTTTAACCAGAAACACGACGCCAACCTGTTTACCCTGTCCAACCTCAGAAATCCTCGACAGTGAACATCACCCTGCGCATGGCCTGGCGTAATCTCTGGCGGCATAAGCGCCGCACCTGGATTACGGTGAGTGCGATGGTTTTTTCCAATCTGCTGCTGGTATTCATGATATCACTGCAGTTCGGCATGTATCGCATGATGATCGACAACACCTTGAAGGCGTTTACCGGTCATACCCAGATACAACGCCAGGGATACAACGATGATCCGAAGATTCGTACCAGTATTGACGATATCGTTATACTTGCTGACGATGTGCGCGATAGCCTGGGCAGTAAAGAGGTTGCAGCACGCGGCATTTCCTTTGCCATGACTTCAAGTGAACAGCGCTCTTATGGATTACAGATTGTCGGTGTTGAACCAGAGTACGAGCCAAACGTTTCCAGCTTGCCCGGGCTGGTCAAACAGGGGCGCTACCTGGCCGACATGGATGCGGAAGAAATAGTGATCGGTAGCGTACTGGCGCGCAATCTGCGAGTAAAAGTCGGTGATGAATTAACCCTGCTTGGTAGTGGTCGTGAAGGTTCAATCGCTGCAGGCATTGTCATCGTTAGCGGAATTTTTGAATCAGGCAGCGCTGATATCGATCGATCAATGGCGCAGGTGCCACTGGGTTATTTTCAGTCGTTGTACAACATGGATGGCGCGGGTCATACCATTGTTGTCAATACAGACGAGATATCCCGGGTGACTGAATTACAGTCGCGTGTTGCCGGTATTATCCCCGCTAACAAACAACTCGAAGTATTGAACTGGGAGCAACTTCAGCCGGGTCTCAAGCAGGCGATTCAGGCAGACATGGCCAGTGCATGGTTCATGTATGCAGTGCTAATTGTGCTGGTGGCTTTCAGCGTGCTTAATACGCAACTTATGTCAGTACTTGAACGCACACGCGAATTCGGTGTGATGATGGCACTGGGCGTAAAGCCAACACGGCTTGGTAGTCTTGTACTGACGGAAACGTTTCTTATGTCCAGCCTTGGTTTGTCCATCGGTATCATTCTGGGTATCGCTTTGACTTATTATTTGACCATTGCCGGTTTTGCATACCCGGGGATGGAAGAAATGGCAGAGCGTTTTAATCTGCCTGCTCGTATGTATCCCTCGCTTTCCGTTTTGTCTATTCTGCTGGGCCCGGGGATTATTTTTATCTGCAGCCTGGTTGCGGCGATATATCCCGCCACGCGCTTGTTCTTCCTGCAGCCAGTTATTGCGATGAGAGCGGTATGACAGCGTTACCAATAAAATCTATATTCATTCTGGCGTGGCGCAATCTCTGGCGTAACCACCGGCGTACACTGATCATGCTTGCTGCCATCACTGTGGGTGCGTGGGCCATGATTTTCATGACGGCATTGATGCGTGGCATGGTTGATGACATGTTACTCAATGGTATTCGCGACTTGCCAGGCGAAGTGCAGATTCACCATCCTGAGTATCGTGACGACCCCAGCATCAACAACAGCCTTGGCGCCGCTGATGAGCAGCTTGTATCAGTAATGGAGCAGCCACCGGTAACTGCATGGACTCAGCGAGTGCGTGTGCCTGCCGTGATCTCGAGCGAGAGAGAAAGTCGAGGTGTGACGCTGATTGGTATCGATCCGGCTTCTGAAACAGACGTCGGCTTTGATGCCGAGGACGTTAAACAGGGGCGCTTTCTGATCGATGCTGATGACAAGGGTATCATCATCGGTGCAAAAATGGCCGAACGCCTGGAAACTCGGCTTGGTAAGCGTATCGTTATCATGAGTCAGGATCCCGACAATAACATTGCCGATCGCGGTTTCAGAATTGTTGGTATTTACAAGGCAAAACTTGCCAGCCTGGAAGAAATGTATGTTTATGCCGGTATTGGAACGGTGCAGAAGTTACTGAAGATGGATGGCCAGGTGTCAGAGATAGCTATTACCGGTGATGACTATCGCAAGGTTGATGCCTGGTACCCGCGCATAAAACAGGCAGCGGGTGATGACAAGCAGGTGCTGCCCTGGTATGAAGCGGATTCCTATCTGGGCAGCATGCTTGCAGTAATGGATGGTTTTGTCCTGGTATGGATGGTCGTGGTTTTTCTTGCCATGTCGTTCGGCCTGGTCAATACCTTGATTATGGCCGTATTTGAGCGAGTGCGCGAAATAGGGTTGATGCTGGCACTGGGTATGCGCCCAGCCACTATTCTTAGCCAGATCCTGATGGAATCTTTTCTTTTGCTACTCATTGGTCTGTTGATAGGTAACACGCTGGCAATACTAACGATTATGCCTTTGCAGGATGGTATTGATATTTCAATTGTGGCTGAAGGTATGGAAATGATGGGAACAAGCAGTATGTTATACCCTGCGTTAAAACTACAGGATGTCATTCTTGCTAATGCTGTTGTTCTGATACTTGGCATCATAACAAGTGTTCTGCCGGCATGGCGGGCGTCTCGCTATGATCCGATAGAGGCATTAAACAAAAACTAATGAATACGCACAGGCAGTCAATATGAGCTCAATCGTCTGCAAGGATTTACGCAAAACTTTTCAACAGGGTGATGAAACCATCACCGGTCTCGATCATGTTTCGATAGAAATTGCCGAGGGCGGTTTTGTGTGTTTATCCGGACCATCCGGTTCGGGTAAAACGACGCTGCTGAATGCCATTGGTGGGCTTGATACCCCGGATAGTGGTGAGGTCACGATCGGTTCTACGCGTATTGATCAGCTCAGTAAAGGCGAGCTCGCAGACATGCGTCTGAATAAACTCGGCTTTGTGTTCCAGGCCTACAACCTGATACCTGTGCTAACTGCGCAGGAAAATGTTGAGTTCGTGATGCAGGTACGTGGCGTATCGGCAGAAGAGCGCGCAAAACTTTCGCGCAGTATTCTGCAGGAGGTAGGCCTTGCGGGTATGGAAGGGCGGCGGCCATCACAACTTTCTGGTGGTCAACAGCAACGTGTCGCAGTCGCGCGCGCAATCGTGAGTCAGCCTGCCTTGATCCTCGCCGATGAGCCTACAGCCAATCTCGATACACATTCATCTGCCCAGCTCATGGATTTATTCGTCAAGTTAAATGAACATCATAAAATAACTTTTGTTATCGCGACGCACGACGTGCGAGTGATGCGATATGCGAAGCGCCTGATAAAAATGCAGGATGGAAAAATTGTAAGTGACGAGTTACAGGAACAGCAACCAATGGCTGTGTGATGTTTCAGTGTATGGGGTGGACTAAACAAAAAGCACTGACCGCAGTTTTGTTTATTATCCTGCTGCCGACATTTTTATCTGCACATGCAAATCAGAAAATATTCAAAGGCGGTCATGCGAAATATTTTTTCGTACTGAATACTTTTCCTGATGACAGCCTGTTTCTTGATTATCTAGATACACCGGCCATTGATCATAATGGTGATGTGCGTCTTAAGTTCAGTGGCCAGAAAGACAGCTTGTCAGCGTCTGCTGATTACCAGATGATTCTTCAACACGGTGATAGTGTTGCCCTGATAAGTGATTCACCAGGGGGCGTGTTATCGACCATACGCGTTCCAAACGACGACTTTCGCCTGTTAGATCTAACGCATGTCATACACCAGGGTGATGACACGGTGTTAACGCACCGTCTTGATCGTCTTTACGTGGATATAACGGGACAAAAAGCCGTCGCCCGTGTTGGCAGGCAGGCAATTAGCTGGGGCAATGGTATGTTCTATACGCCGATGGATTTTTTTAATCCTTTCGATCCATCGGCAGTTGATAAGGAATACAAAACCGGTGATGACATGTTGTATGGACAGTATCTGCTGGACAGTGGCGATGATATACAGGCTGTGTGGGTGGTGCGCAGGGATATCGATGGTGATGTAAGCAGTGACGTCGACTCGATAGCTGCGAAATATCATGGTTTCATGGGTGAGTATGAATATGACCTGTTAATCTCGCAGCATTTCGATGATGTCATCCTGGGTGCAGGCGGTATTGCGAACCTGGGTGGTGCGGTATGGCGCGGTGATATAACCTTAACGGATACACAAACCGAAGCTGTCATGAGTCTTGTCACCAGCCTGACGTATTCATGGGTTGGTTGGGGTAAAAATACCAGCGGTATACTCGAGTACTTTTATAATGGCTTCGGCATTTCCGATGGCGATTATAGCCCGGCTGCATTGGCAAACAATCCGGACCTGGTTAGCCGGATTGTTCGCGGCGAGCTGTTTACATTGGGTCAGCATTATATTGTTGGTTCAGCAATGATCGAGATGACGCCATTATGGATGTTAACGCCTAATGTGTTTTTAAATGCAAGTGACGGCTCGTTTCTGGCGCAGCTGGTTTCAACTTATGATTTTAAACAGGACTGGCAATTACTCGCAGCGCTCAGTTTACCGGTCGGCAGTAATGGTACCGAATATGGGGGTATTGATTCAGGTGTGCCGGGCAAACCATTGAGCTATGGTTTTAATGTATTTGCCCAGCTTGCCTGGTATTTTTGATCGAATTGTTCCGCTGTCAAATTGCTAACAGTAGTTACTTCCGCAACAGCCTGCAGCGGGCTTAATCGCTTCGATGCTTGCTGAAACGACGTACTCTTCGACACCGCGACCTGGTGCCCAGTCCTTGATGAACTCCTTCGATTCATCCTTCGGTGCAATGCGAATGGATTCAAACCCGGCTGCAGAAAGCATGTCCTGTAATTCGTCAATTAACGATGCGCCAGCCATGCAACCAGAGTAGAGCTGCAGGTCATTGCGCACCTCATCGGGTAATTCAGTACTGGCAACGACATCCGAGATAGCCAGACGGCCACCTGTCTTGAGTACCCGGAAGGCTTCCTGGAATACGCGTTGTTTATCTGGTGACAGGTTGATGACGCAGTTGGAAATAATGACATCGACGTGATTGTCAGCAACAGGCAGGTTTTCAATTTCACCGAGCCTGAATTCGACATGATTGTATTGTCCGCGATCGGCATTGTTACGCGCCTTGCTGATCATGGTCGGTGTCATATCAACGCCTATTACTCTTCCTTCTTCACCGGTTTCTGCAGCAGCCAGGAAACAGTCGAAACCGCCGCCACTGCCCAGGTCGAGAACAGTTTCACCACGTTTAATACTGGCGATAGCACGTGGATTACCACAACCCAGACCCATATCGGCACCTTCGGGGACATTGTTCAGGTCATCCTGGCTGTAGCCGAGACGCGTTGACACCAGGGTATTGATAGCCGTGTCATCTGAGACGCCGCAGCAACTGGTTTCAACACCACAACAGTCACCCTGGTTATTGGTTTCTGCAACTTCAGTGTAACTGCTGCGCACGTTCTGGCGTACTTCGTCAGCCTGTTTCTGGTTCATGGTATTACCTCGTGATTTCTGGATGCTGTAGCGCGTGATCTTCAGGCGTGCGCAGCTGGATTGAAAAATTCCCGGACTTCGCCAAGAGTTTGCGGATTGACCGCGCACATCACCTGCTTACCCTGGCGAGTCATGTCGATCAGTCCTGCATTGCTGAGCTCTTTGAGGTGATGTGACAGAGTCGATGGCGCAATATCAAGATGCTCGCCGAGGTCACCAACGCAATAGTCTGTCAGCGTACCCAGTTCACATGTTGTGCCGGGTGTGCAGCAGCCTGACAGCAGGCTGTAGATCTGTAATCGGTGTGGATTAGACAACGCGTTGAAAACAGCTGCATAGCGATCCATATCGGGCAATAAACAATTCGACATGTTTCGAAATATAGAATAATTGCCTTAAAATGGCAACAAAAAATTGATGTCTCAGCTGGAGGGATTGTGCTACCTTTCAGGCTCAAGCACAGGTTGAAGGCAGCAGGCTGTTATATGTCCGAAAGACTTACCGAAGAAGAATTACATGATATCCGGCAGCGTGTCATGGACCTGAAACTCGAACATAGCGGCCTCGATCAGGCAATCGAGCAGCTGGTTCAGTCAGGTACTTTCGAGGAGCTCAAGATCAAGCGCCTGAAGAAACGTAAACTTCAGCTCAAGGATGAGATATCCCGGCTGGAGAATGTATTGATACCGGACATTCTCGCCTGAGAATGCCCGGTGATGTGTGATTGTTCCGGCAGGCCAGTTAAACTGAGTGGCCTAGGGAAAGGCCGGGATATGAGGTTCAGTGCCACCCATGTCGGCTTCCGGGTGATGTTTCTGCACCAGTTCTTCGATTTCTTCAACGCGTTCTTTAGCGACATCAACCATCATCAGGATCTCGCCTTTTTCGATTGCTGCTTCGAATTGTTCGATTTGGGAGTTTGGTACATTCATGCCAATCATGCCTGAAATCCAGGCGCCGATGCCGGCACCAGCAAGGCTCGTACCCAGAACTGCGCCACCACCAAGAATGAGTCCAGCAGGTGGAAAAGTAATGGCTGCAAGACCGGCAAGCATACCAGTGATACCACCAACGGCGAGGCCACGTTCTGTTGCCGGAATAAAGTCACTTTTCTGCAACAGGCTTGCTTCAGGCAGGTCGCCCATCGCAGTTCCTTCTTTGGCAACGACATGAATATGATGATCATCAATGCGCTTGAGTAAAAGCTCATCAACGACCAAATTCGCCGTATCTATATCAGGAACCATAAAATAAATTCTTCTCATCGTGTTACCTCCAGTTATAGTTATTAGCGTGCGACGCCGGCACCGATTAAGTAACAGCTGAATTAAATCGTTACGAACGCCCTGATACTTAGCTTCCATATTAAGTTTCATCTACGAAAATGCAAGCTGAATATCACTACAAAACTTATTGAAACTGTATAGAAAAAGCATGGTACGCCTTGTGATTAGGCAGGCAGCATGATCAGGAGTAAAATTATTAGACATTATTCATTGTCGTATGAAAACATACTACTGTTATCAAGCCAATAAGTATATTCGAGTAACATGAAATACTGTTCTTCCTGTGGTTCAAAAGTAGAACTGATAATCCCTGAAGGTGACAATCGACAACGTCATGTTTGTCCGGCCTGTCAGACCATCCATTACCAAAACCCGAACATGGTGACAGGGTGTATTCCTGAATGGGAAGACAAGATCCTGTTATGCAAGCGCGCTATCGAGCCCAGACTTGGTCTGTGGACGCTGCCGGCAGGTTTCATGGAAAATGATGAAAGTAACATGGAAGGGGCCGCGCGAGAGGCCATGGAAGAAGCTAATGCGGTCATGCGTGAGATGCAGTTATTCAGTGTGTTTAGTATTCCTCACATTAATCAGGTTTATACGATGTATCGAGGCGTCTTGCATAAGGGTGAAGCCAGTGCCGGTGATGAAAGTGAAGATGTTCGACTGGTTACCCGCGAAGAAGTGCCGTGGGAGCTTATCGCTTTCCCGGTAATACGTGAAACGCTCAAGTTATATTATCAGGACCTGGAACGCGGAGAGTTTTCAACACATTATGGTGAAATCATCAAGTTAAGCCCTGAAAAAATTGAAGTCAGGCATTTCTAGTTGTTAATGTTTTCAATCTCTACCGGCGGCAGCTGTTCAGCCGTGTTGAAACCTACTATCACTGAATAAAAATACAGTTCACCATCCAGAGTGCGCCTGATCGTGTCTGCGCTTCTGAAGCCGTGCTGTTCATGTTCAAACGTTACATAACTCACGGCTACGCCTTTTTGTCTGAGCGCGGCGACCATGCTTTCAGCTTGAGAAGGTGGCACTACCCTGTCTTGCAATCCCTGGAAAAAGATCACGGGACAATGAAGTTTCTGTACATAATTAATCGGAGAGCGCTTGATGTACTCCTGCTGCTGCTCAGGATAAGGCCCTATTAATTTATCGAGATAACGCGATTCAAACTTGTGCGTATCCGTTGCCAGCGATTCAAGGTCGCTGATCCCGTAATAACTGGCGCCGCATGAAAATGTATCTCGAAATGTGAGTGCGGCAAGAACAGTATAGCCACCGGCACTGCTGCCTTTGATGATCAGGCGCTTGCTATCGGCCAGTCCTTTGTCAACAAGCGCTTTTGCTGCATCGCAAACATCATCGACATCGCGAATGCCCCATTTGTCGAGCAGTCGTTCACGGTAGGCCCGGCCGTAGCCGGTACTACCACTGTAGTTAACATCAAGCATGGCGAATCCACGTGATGTCCAGTATTGCTTGCGTAGATCAAGCGAACTGTCACTAGCGCCGGTTGGGCCGCCATGGCAGGTGACAATCAAAGGTGGTAACTCATCTGCGGCAGCCGTGAAGTCAGCATTACGTGGTGCATAGTAAATAGCAAAGGCTTCATCGTTATGCCGGGTGCGAAAGCTGAGAGATTGGCCGTGTGAAATATAGGCCGGATCAATATCTGTGGTAAACGAGGAGGCGAGTACCGCCGGTTTTAACCCGGGCAGCGAGAGTTTGATAACTTCCGCGAAACGTTCTTCTGAAGCGGCAATACATGCAGCTATAGAATTACTCGCAGCTACTGCGTGGTAAGAGTTATAACCGATAGCAACAGGGCTCAATCTATTCGTAATGGTATCCACTAACGATAACTGGCCAACACCTTCAGTAATATGTGAACAGATAATGTGCTCATGGTTGAGAAAGGCAAAGGTGGACTGGCCGAATACCCATTGGGGTAAACCAAACTCGCTGTGTTCGCGGGTGACAGTAACCGGTTTGTCGTTTTCAAGGCGCGCGATATTCCACCATCCGGAAGCATCGGTGACGTAATACAGAATATTGTCGGGTGACCATTCCGGTTGAAAGATAGAGACGTTGTTTCCGCCGTCAAGCTGCACGCAGTTTTTGAGTGTGCCATCTGGCGACAACTCGGCACGCCATAGTGCCGTGTTGTCCCAGGGCATATCGGGATGATCCCAACAGATCCAGGCCAGAGAGTTGCTATTCGGACTGATTTTCACACTGGCATAAAAATCATGGCCTTGATGCAGTGTTTGTACTTCTCCACTGCTACAGTCGATTGCTGCCAGGTAGTTTGAGGGCTCCGAGCTGTTTATACTGTAGTCCTCGCAAATACATAACAGGCGATCTCGCCCGGCATCGAAGCATAAGTCCGCAAAGCGCTGCTGTTCGACAGAGGTCAGGCGGACAGGTGTTTCTCCCTTGCGTACTGAATACACGTCCTGGTCAGCGTCATTGACGAAGAAGAGCCTGTCTCCACCAACACAGTAAGCGCCTCCACCATATTCATGGACTCGCGAGCGCGCATTAAATGGTTTCGGTAACAGGTCAATGGTTTCCTCAGACTCCCGGCAAACGATGGTACAACGCCCCTGTTCGCCGGGGCGTCGCTCAATCCAGTAAACAGCGCCAGAATCGACCTGGACCTGATCCAGGGTAACCGAGTCGCTGGTTATCAGTTCGCTGTTAATTGGCGATTTCCAGCTGCCATAGGGAGCAATTTCCGGGGTCATTTCAGCAGGATAAATTCGCGCATATCATAGAAATAGTCCATGCCGCTGCATATACTCAATGAATGAAATTTCAACGGCTTATTTGCTGCTTTGATGTCCCTTACAGAGCTGGCGGATTTTTTCGCGTGGAGCAGAAATGCTGATTAATGTTGCAATTTCGCTAGTCATTATCGGTGTCTTGTTACTCGTGGTTGGCGTGCTGATTGCACGACAGTATACGCTGCGCGCAAAACTACTAACAGCCTTTATGTTCATTGTGCTTGCCTCGCTAGGTCTGCTTGCGGCAATGGACAGTTTTCTCTTACGACAGAATCTTACCAGCGGTGCGAACAAGCTGTTGCTGACAACGGTTCAGCAAAAAGCCGAGCAGCTGGATGAGTTTTTCAGAACGACGACAGCTTCACTTGAAACACAATCAAAACTGCCAATCTTTCGAGATCATCTCAGGGTATTACAACAGCCCGGTCGTATCGACAGAAACCTGAAGAACGTCTTGCAGGATCGAGCGCTGGATACGCTGGAAACACTGCGTTCAATGGATGATGCTGTTATCAAGTCATACGCGTTACAGGATACTTCAGGCCGCATTCTTATCGATACGCGCAAAGATGCGATTGGTAATGATGAAAGCACAATCAGCTATTTCGATGAAATGGTCAGGACCGGCGAAAGCCGGTACTCGGCTGTGATGTTCGACAATGATAGTAACGCGGTCATTCACTTTAGCAGCCCGGTGAAATCTGAAGATGGCTCCGTCATAGGTGTGTTGCGTGCTGTCTATGATGCGAATATTCTTTCTACCATCGTATCGAGTCACCGTGGTCTTGCAGGCAGGGGGTCATTTCCGATCCTGGTTGATGAAAACAATCTGCGCTTGATCCATGGCCGCAGAGCAGATCTGCAATATACGCTCGCTTCCTGGGTGAGTGATGACGAACTGGCAGATATTGTCGAGCAGAGAAGGCTGCCGACAAATACCAAGCGCATGCTATTTGAGCTGACCGACTTCACTGAGCAAGTCGACACGGCAGATTACAGAAATCCTTTTGTTGAAACACAGTTATATGGCCTGGGTCAGGGAAAGTTTTCAGCGGCTGTTGCATCAATGAACACCATGCCCTGGAAGCTGGTTTACGCGCAACCACAATCGGTCATGATGGAGCCGGTGGAGGAGCAGACCCAGGTGGCCCTGTTAATCGCGGGTGGAATCGCTGCGTTCGTGGTCTTGATCGTTTTATTCACAACGCATGTTTTGCTGACGCCCATCCGGCGCTTGACCAGTGTCGTGAACAGGATCGGAAAGGGTGATATGGATGTTAAAGCCCATGTCGATACCGAGGATGAAGTCGGTGGTCTCGCTACTGCGTTCAATAACATGACGGATAACCTGAATAATCTGATTGACAAGCTCGAAACTGAAATTAGCGAGCACAAGTTAACCGCTGGTAATCTGCGTAAGCTTTCACAGGCCATCGAGCAAAGCCCGGTATCAGTGATGATTACTGACCTCAAGGGCGACATCGAGTATGTCAATCCTGAATTCTGTAAAGTTACGGGATACAGTGCTGAAGAGGTCAAAGGCAAGAATCCACGTTTCCTGAAGTCTGGCCATACGCCGAAATCCCAGTTTATTAACATGTGGAACAGCATCACCACAGGCCAGCAATGGTCTGGAGAGCTTTATAACAAGAAAAAGAATGGTGACCTGTTCTGGGAAAATGTAACGATATCACCGATCAAGTCGAGCGAGGGCAAGAGCACGCATTATCTTGCTATCAAGGAAGATATATCGATTCGCAAGGATTACGAAGAACAGCTCATGTACCAGGCGAGCTACGACAAGCTGACCGATCTACCGAACCGGACACTGGCGTTCGATCGTCTGAAACAGACTCTGGCAAGTGCGATCAGGGACAAGAAACGTCTTGCTGTTATCTACATCGATTTCGACCACTTCAAGAACATCAACGATACGTTGGGTCATACCGCGGGTGACAGCTTCCTGGTTTCAATGGCCGAGAGACTCAAAGGGATAACACGTGATGTTGATACCGTAGCACGTCTTGGTGGCGATGAATTCATGCTGATTCTTACCGGCTCGGAGAAAAACTCACAGGATGAAACACTGGCTGAATACGAGGAGCACATAAAAACCAAAGCCGCTGAAATCCTGGAAAAGGTGGCACAGCCCTGTGTTGTTGAAGATATGGAGTTCTCGGTGACAGCAAGTATTGGTATCGCGATCTTCCCTGAAGATGGCGATGACCCGCATATCCTGCTGAAGAACGCAGATACAGCCATGTATCGCGGTAAGCGCAAGGGCCGTAATACTTTTGAGGTGTTTACACCGGAGATGAGTGATACGGTTGTGAAACGCGTTGAAATCGAAAGCAAGCTGCGTCGCGCCTACGAAGAAGAAAAATTCTACCTCAAGTATCAGTCACTGGTTGATGCACGTGATATGCGCCTGGTTGGGGCAGAAGCACTATTGCGCTGGCATGATGAGGAGCTGGGCAATGTACCGCCGGAGGTGTTTATCCCGTTTGCCGAAGAAACTGGGCTGATCGTGGATATTGGTCACTGGGTTATTGACCAGGTCTGCAAGGATGTCAAAGCCATGCGCAGGGACCAGGACAGCAAGGATTTATATGTTGCTGTGAACTTGTCAGGCAGACAGTTCAGGGGCAAAGGCATAGCAAAGCAGATTGAAGAAACACTGTCCAGGCACAAGTTGCCGGGTAGTTGCCTTGAGTTCGAGATAACCGAGCGCCTGTTGATGAAAGATGTGCCTGATGTGATCGCAACGCTGAACCAGTTCAAGGAATTGGGTATCAAGTTGTCGATTGATGATTTTGGTACCGGTTATTCTTCCCTGAGTTACCTGAAACGCTTCCCGTTTGATGTGCTCAAGATCGACAAGTCATTTGTGCAGGATATTGGTGTTGATCCGGATGATGCCGCCTTATGTGAAGCGATTATCAGCATGGCACACAGCCTTGGGCTGACTGTTATTGGTGAAGGTGTCGAGAACGAGGAACAGTTTGAATTCCTGCGCAGTCGTGGTGCGGAGATCATTCAGGGTTACTATGTCAGTAAGCCAATGCGATACGAAGACTTCAAGCAGTTTGTGATTGTATCTGACTGGATAAAATCAACAGCCTCATAGCCTGCGCCTCGACAGAACCAGCGCTGGAATCAGCAAGGCAACAAACGGATTAAGTATTCCGCCACCACCCGATGGTGTAAAGCTATTTATAACTGTCGGATCTGTGATTGCTTTGCCTGATGTATAGGTTCCAGTGCCATCGGAATAAAAAGTAATGTCTATAGAACTATCTGCCGTCACGTTAAAGACAACAGCTGTCGTGCCGGTGTTATCCATTAAAGTCACGTCGCCGATACTTGCAGCCGGATCCTGAAAAGAAAGTCCGTACTGATCGTCTGCATAAGGGCCCACACTTGAACTATCAAAAAACACATTATTAATGGAATTTGCGTGCAGTGTATATTTGCCGGGTGGTAGCCGTAAATTAAACAAGCCGGTGTTTTCCTTCAGGTAATCCGATACCATGCTGTATACGTCGCCATTTTCCTCTTCTACCCAGATATTGGCGCCACGAACAGGTGTACCATCCGGTAATAAAAAGGTGCCGATGATTTGACCATGTGTCTGGTTGAAGTCAGCGGCCGGGTAAAGCATGGAGACTGACATCTCATCATCAGGATGCAATGATGGTACATTACGGCAAGCGTATGGATACATTAAAGGGTATGCAGCGGTATCAGTCCAAATTGGCGGGCAGGAAGACTCGGTATTATCAATATTGGTTTGTGAGTGATCGAGCCCAAAATAATGGCCTATTTCATGCGCGATAACTAATCTGAGTTCATCATCAGTCAAACCTATTTTGCCATTAACCACTGCAAAGCCTTCCGTAAACCGGCTTGTTCCGACTAAAAATATGGAAGAAGCAAAACCAACGATATTATCGCTGGCGTTTTGACCAAACAAGGTTTCAATGATGCTTCCATCGCTATCGAATACGACCGGGTTAATGCCATCCTGGTCGTTATAATCTGTGGGAGGGGTAGGCAGGTAATCATCCCAGTTAGTGCTATTGATATCCTCGGTAACACCGGTGCCCGTGGTATT
>JARFRD010000131.1 GCA_029287435.1 Gammaproteobacteria bacterium | reverse complement strand
AGAGACAGGGCTTACCTGCTGCGCAAGCCGGTCGAAAAACGAAAATCATGGCAGGACCTGAAACTCGTGAGGTCCTTACTCTAAGGAGGCGTGCAACGTGGCAGCGCAACCTGACAGTCTGAAAGCTTTGCGGCCGTCCGAAGATAACATCCGCGAAATGCGCGTTGATGATCTCGGCAAGGTAATTGATGTCGAAATCGCTTCGTATGAGCATCCCTGGACGCTTGGTATTTTCCGTGACTGCGTACGTGTTGGCTACAGTTGCTGGATCTATGAGTATCAGGGCAGGGTGGCCGGCTACGGTATCGTCATGCTGGGCGGCTCTGAAGCACATGTCCTCAACCTGTGTGTACACCCTGAGTATCAAAGACGCGGCATCGGCCGCCTGATGTTGAACTATCTTACCCAGGTCTCGCGCGAACAAGGCGCTGACACTATTCTGCTCGAAGTGCGTGAATCAAATAAATCGGCGATTAATCTCTACCTGTCAGCTGACTTCCACGAGCTGGGTGTACGTCGTGGTTATTACCCTGATCACGACGGCCGAGAGGACGCGATTATCCTGGCCAAGAGCCTGATATCGGATTTTGACCCGCTTCTTGGTATCTAGCTTGTATACAAATAATTACATCTTTATCTACAGATAAATGAATACAAAATGGAAATCGACGCATTTAGCAAAACAGAAATAGAAAGCAGCCTGAACAGGATAGATGCTATTTTAGGGGAAAACATATTCGATATAGAGAATAGAAAGCATCCCCTGGTCAAAAGCGCCTTTATTGAATTACTGATCTGTCTCTCTGATCTTATGCATAAGGCGGAGAAATACGCGTCGAGAATCAGCTTTGATGTGGATGTTATCAAGACCGAGAAGGTAAATGATATTACCGATGTGGTCGGATACGTAAGAGATGCATTATGTCATCGGGATTCGGAGAATCACTACCTGGAGCCGGGTGATAAAAAAGCTCCCTTCAACATTATCTATGGAAAGGGCAGTGTATTAACTTTATTTGGTTACGTGCAGGAGTCTTATTATCCGGATGATGTTTGCTTCTTTTATGGTAGACAGAAGATATATCTAAACAGGCATATTCTGCCCGCCGTTGAAGAAGCCAGATCAAAACTTCTGCCGACTTTGTAATACCAACAAACAGCTTGCCAGAATGTATGGCGGCAACAAGATGCGCGTCTACCGTGAAGTATGGGAAAGTGCACCGAAAGGCAAATGGGACAAGGAGTGCAAGGATCGTATCAGGCTACGCAAGGAACTGATGGAGAAGTACGGTACCCGTTAATCCTGTATTCCATTTAACTATTATAAAGCCGCCTTTACAGGCGGCTTTATCAGTTAACTTTTTGGTTTCTGTACTGCGTTGGCGTCATTCCCGACCAGCGTTTGAATGCTCGTGTGAAGTGTGCAACATCGTTGTAGCCAAGTTGACAGGCGACATCAGTTATCTTTGTGGCAGGATTTCTCAGCTTTTCCGTTGCGTAATGCTGGCGAGCTTCATTCAGTAGATCGTTATAACTAACGGCGTATTTTTTCATAAGGCGTTGCAGTGAGCGGGTTGATAGTCCGGTGATAGCAGCGATGGTATCGATCGATAAGTCTTCTTCAGTAATGTAGAGCTTGATCACTTCACGCAATGCTCCAATCAATTCGTTTTTATCCTGAACCTTATGAAAGGTATATGTTTCATTGATATCGGTTGCTTCTGGCTGTGCGCTGACAGGCGTCGTAGTAATCGTCGCATCCAGCAAGCCTGTTGGGAACGCAATCGCTGTCCTTTGCTGTGAGAACACAAGTTCACAACCTTTAAGGATATGGTTCATTTCGACGACCCGGTTTCTATCCATCATCAGCTGCACCTTTAAAGGCTTCCAGTTTTTACCCGTAGCGAGTTGAACAAGCTCGATCATATTGGTTACGCGATAGAGTTCCATCTGGATGTCGTTGCTGACCAGAATATATCCATGGTTTTCAAACCAGCATAGATTGCTGTCTTCGGTAATAGCGAAATCGCTAACATTGCTTTGCTGTGAAGCTGCGACGCAAAAGGTTTCAAGCGCGGCTTTAAGTGTTTGCTTGTCATGCAGCAGTGGGCGTAATGAAGCATTTTCGTGCCAGGGACTTGCCTGTGCTACCTGCATGCCGAAATCGGGAATCATTTCAGCAATCGCTACCTGGTTAATCAGTTGCCAGAATGGTTTCTCAGGTACCAGTGTTTCTCCATCATTTAATTTGTTCAGGGGCAAATGGAATTTTTTGAAATACTGATCGGCATCAATACCATTATTTTCCATCACGACTCGGAAGGGCATAACAAAAGTTGCTTTAACCAGTGGTATTGCAGGCGTCATTTCAGTCGTTCCATTTAGGCATATGTAATTCGAATTTACTGTCTACAGCAAAGTATTCAACCCTATAAATACTCTGGTATTACAGTTAACACCAATGCATAACATGCATATTACACATGTTCTAACCCTTTCATCATATGTTCAGAGCAATTATGTCGCAAAATGGCAAGAAGAATTATTTTTATCGGCATATCTTCTACTCCATGTCAGTGGTTAACTGGTAACAGTTAAGCCGTATTCGAATATAACGAACTAATGATTTTTGGAGTTGGAGATAATGGTAATGAAAAAGGTATCAATCCTGACAGCAGTTGCATTCGCAGTTGTTGTTACTTCGGCAGTGACAACTGCGACTACTCAAGACAAACCTGCGCAGGTACTTATCACCAATGTCGACGTCTGGGATGGTACCAGTGACAAACTGATGCTTAAAACCGATGTGCTGGTTGAGGGCAACAAGATCAAGAAAGTCGGTAAAAACCTCAAGGCAGACGGTGCCAATGTCATTGACGGTAAGGGTTACACTGTAACGCCAGGACTGATTGATATGCACCAGCACCTGATGTTGAACGGCGGAACCGCCGCGGGTAACAACTGGGATGCTTATGTGCAGGGTGCGCATGGCTCCCGTGCGGCGGAATATCTGCTCCGTAGCGGATTTACGACCATTCGTGATATTGCAGGAAATTCCATCGGTCTGAAAAAAGCGGTCAATGAAGGCAAGTTACCTGGCCCT
>JARFRD010000053.1 GCA_029287435.1 Gammaproteobacteria bacterium | reverse complement strand
GAACAGCTGACCAAGACGATCGTCTTCCACGGGGATTCTGCCGATGAAGAGCAGTTGCTCGACGAAAACATCGATCAAATCGATGTGTACTGTGCCGTGACCAATGATGACGAGGCAAACATTCTGTCATCAATGCTGGCAAAACAGTTGGGTGCTGGCAAGGTAATGTCACTGGTTAACCGTCATGCCTATGTTGACCTGGTTGAAAGCCAGGCCACCATCGATGTGGCAATTTCACCACAGCTGGTAACCATCGGTGCCCTGTTAACACACGTCAGGCGCGGTGATGTCGTGGCCGTGCATTCATTGCGGCGCGGTGATGCCGAAGCCATTGAGGCTGTTGCTCATGGTGATGCAAAAACTTCACGCGTAGTTGGACGCATCGTCGAAAAGATCAAGCTGCCGGAAGGTGCAACCATTGGTGCCATTATTCGAGGTGAAGAAGTGATCATGGCACATCATGACATACGTATTGAAACCGATGACCACCTGATTATTTTCATGCAGGACAGGCGTAAAACCCCTGAGGTCGAGAAGTTGTTCCAGGTTAGTGTTACTTTCATGTGATAAAGATTTATAAGTTTTAAGTCATAAGTTATAAGTTAAATATCCAGGATAGTTCTATGACTCGTCTTACTAACAACTTTCAAATTCAAACCTGAAACTGAAATAAATGCATCCTGCAATTATTCAACGCCTGGTCGGTCAGTTGCTGATGCTGTTCAGCATAACCCTGCTGCCACCTGTGCTCATTGATATCTATTATCGCGAAGACGCAGGACAGGCATTTTTTTACAGCTACCTGGGACTGTTGCTGACTGGTTTTTTACTGTGGCTGCCAGTCAGGCGCAAACAGCTTGAGCTTCGCCTGCGTGATGGTTTCGTTGTCGTCGTTATGTTCTGGACGGTGCTGGGACTGGCGGGTTCATTGCCTTTTCTTCTATATGAGCCACTGACTATATCAGTCGCTGATGCCGTATTCGAATCTGTCTCCGGGTTGACAACCACGGGTGCCACGGTCTTGATCGGGCTCGATAATTTACCGCGCAGTATTCTGTTTTATCGCCAGGAACTGCAATGGCTGGGTGGTATGGGTATCATCGTGCTGGCTGTTGCTGTGATGCCAATGCTGGGTATTGGTGGTATGCAGCTGTACCGTGCTGAAGCCCCGGGTCCGGTTAAAGACAGCAAGCTGACACCGCGAATTGCTGAAACAGCTAAAGCCCTCTGGTACATCTATCTGGGATTAACAATTGCCTGTGCACTGGCTTACTGGCTGGCAGGGATGACACCTTTCGATGCTATTGCACACAGCTTCTCCACCGTTGCTATCGGTGGTTTCTCTACACATGATGCCAGTATTGGTTATTTTGACAGTGTTGCGATCGAGAGCGTGGCAATCGTATTCATGTTACTCGGTGGTGTTAATTTCGCACTGCATTTCACCGGCTTGCGCGCATTGAACATCATGCATTATTTACGTGATGCTGAATTCAAAATGTATCTCAGTGTGCTTTCGGTTGTTTCGCTGGCCATTATTCTTTATCTCTATCTGCACCATGATATACCGGATATTGATGAGGCGATTCGTCAGGGCTTGTTTCATGCTGTTTCAATCGGCACAACTGCTGGTTTCGTAACCACAGATTTTACTGCATGGCCAACCTTCGTTCCGGTGATGCTGCTGTTTGCAAGTTTTATTGGTGGTTGTGCGGGTTCCACTGGCGGTGGTATGAAAGTTATCCGTGTGCTGTTGCTGATTAGACAGGGGCAGCGCGAAATGATGCGTTTGATTCATCCCAGTGCACAGGTTGTGGTGAAAATCGGCAAACACCCGGTTAACGACTCAGTGATCAACGCGGTGTGGGGGTTCTTTGCAGCTTACGTGGCAAGTTTTGTCATCATGATGCTGTTGTTGATGGTCGATGGCTATGACCAGGTCACGGCGTTCTCCGCAGTGGCAGCAACGATCAATAATCTCGGTCCAGGCCTGGGCGAGGTTAGTACCAACTATGGTGGCCTGGATAGCTTTTCTAAATGGGTGCTCTGTTTCTCCATGTTGCTTGGGCGCCTGGAAATTTTCACCTTGCTGGTCATGTTCCTGCCGGCATTCTGGCGTAAATAGACGTTTCGCCTGATGAGCGTTAAGGAATCCAATGTACACCTTTACCGATTTCGCCTTGAGCTGTTACATCCGCGTCATTGGTTGACATGGCTGGGGCTGGCAATATATTTCCTGTTTACACTGTTACCCATGTCGGTGATCGACTGGACCGGCTGTCGTCTCGGTGAATATGTCGCACGCAAAAATACCAAACGTTTCAATATTGCCCGCGCTAATCTTGCGCTGTGTTTCCCGCAAAAGTCGTCAAACGAAGTCAGTGCCATGGTCGTCGAACAATTTCGAGCGCAGCTACGCAGTGCTATGCACCTGTTTATTGTATGGTGGCGGCCGGTATTCATGGTCAGGCGCAGGATAATGCGTGAAGGTTTTGATAAGATCGATCATTACCGCAACCAGGGTAAACAGGTTATTGTGTTGCTGAGTCACAGCGTCGGGCTGGACTTTGCAGTAGCCGCTGTCAGCATGGACTATCCCACCAATGGACCCTACAAACCGATGCGTGACGCAGTCATTGATTTCATGTTTACTCATGGGCGTACCCGCTTTGGTGCCCGTTTCGGTGGCAAGCTGTTTTCACGTGACGATGGTTTGCGCCCGCTGGTTAAGACCACGCGCGAAGGTAAGGTACTCGTGTACCTTTCAGACGAAGACCTGGGCGCTGAGCATTCCGTGTTTGCGCCTTTTTTTGGCGTGCCCAAGGCGACGCTGCCTATGCTTGGACGCCTGTCGAAGATGTGCAATGCAGTAGTGCTGCCCTGCATCAGCTGCTATGACCCGGATCTGAAAAAATATCGTGTGAAATTATTGCCCGCACTGGAAGATTTTCCGAGTGGTGATGATGTGAAAGATTCAACGATAATGAATCAGGCGATAGAAAAAACCATACTCGAATGTCCCGTGCAGTATCTGTGGACGTTCCGTTATTTTCAGACGCGACCGCCGGGTGAGGCCTCGGTGTATGAGTAGAGTGGTTTTATTCGGCGATAAAAAAATCCCCAGCCAAATGACCGGGGATTTTTGTAATCATCCTTGCTAGGTGATTGAGCCTCGCGCTTCACAGTGTCCATGCATCCTGACAATCCTTCCGGGATAATGCCTCCTGGCTCCTGTTCCCGTATCCATGCGATACTGCGTATTATATCCTTATGTCCTTGTTCGGCCCGTTCCGTGTGTCCTGTGTGTAGTATGGGCCGCAGACTTGAATCTAGCTATCAGCCCCGCGGGACAATGCGTGTAGGAAAAATCCTACAAAAAATATATTTATATATAATAATCAGAGAGTTACATGTATGATTGCGCTTTTACAGCGTGTCACATCGGCCTCGGTTGAGGTTGAGGGAGAGCGGATCGCTGACATAGGCCATGGTTTACTCGCCCTGATTGGTGTCGAGAAGCATGATGATGAGGCCCGGGCCCGGCGTCTGGTAGAACGAATTCTGGGATACCGGATTTTCGGCGATGATGACGATAAAATGAACCTGAATGTGCAGGATATCAACGGCAGTGTGTTGCTGGTGCCTCAGTTCACTCTGGCAGCGGACACTGCCAGAGGCATGCGCCCGAGTTTCTCCAGTGCAGCCAACCCGACAACAGGAAAAGAGCTGTTTGAAAAAGTTGTTGATATAATGGGGCAAACCAGGGGCATGGATCAGAGTCGCGTGCAAACTGGCCGGTTTGGTGCCGATATGTCGGTCCAGCTTGTTAACGATGGCCCCGTAACTTTCTGGTTGCAGGCCTGAAACTGAAAAAACATAACGCTATTCATTGAATACTGTCAGCACTGCTATCATCATAGGCAACCAGCCCTGAATACGATATTTCCATTGGAGACGAATAATGAGCCAGCGCAAGGCTAATGTTGAGCGCAATACAAACGAGACCCGGATCCAGGTAGGTATTAACCTGGACGGTACCGGTAATTGCAAACTCGAAACCGGCGTGCCTTTTCTTGAACATATGCTTGACCAGATTGGTCGACATGGTCTTGTTGATATCGAGATTATCGCCAAGGGCGATCTGCATATCGATGCGCATCACACAGTCGAAGATATCGGTATTACACTGGGTCAGGCCATGGCCGAGGCAGTCGGCGACAAGAAAGGTATTGTTCGTTACGGTCACGCATATGTACCGTTGGACGAGGCTTTGTCTCGCGTGGTTATCGATTTCTCAGGACGCCCGGGACTGGAATATCACGCCGCTTATCCACGCGCGATGATCGGTGAGTTTGATGTAGACCTGCTGCATGAATTTTTCCAGGGCTTTGTAAACCATGCTGGTGTGACCCTGCACATTGATTGTATTCGTGGCGACAACGCACATCACATTGCAGAGACTATATTTAAAGCCTTCGGCCGTGCCCTGCGTATGGCCTTGTCTTACGATGATCGTATGGCCGATGTGATTCCAAGTACCAAGGGTTCCTTATAGAGCATGTCCCTGATAGCTGTTGTTGATTACGGGATGGGTAACCTGCGCTCGGTCGATAAGGCGCTTGAGCATGTAGCCCGGGATGGTCAGGAAGTGCGCATAACCTCAAGTGCTGATGAAATCCTGGCTGCTGACCGTGTCGTTTTTCCAGGGCAGGGCGCTGCACGTGACTGTATGCGTGAATTAGAGTCACGCAAGTTGATCGAACCGGTTATGCAGGCAGCGAAGGAAAAGCCTTTCCTGGGCATTTGCATGGGATTGCAGGTATTGCTGGCACACAGTGAAGAAAATGACGGTGTCGATTGCATGGGTCTGTACCCGGGTAATGTACGTTTCTTCGGCAAGGTGCTGAACCAGGATGATCCGGCCGAACCTCTGAAAATACCGCACATGGGCTGGAATAACGTTAATCAGACAATTGATCACCCGTTGTGGCAGGGTATCACTGACGGTAGTCGGTTTTATTTTGTGCACAGCTATTACGTTGATCCGGAAGAGCGCTCGATTATTGCCGGTGAAACAACGTATGGAATCGGGTTCACTTCTGCGATTGCCTGCGATAATGTATTTGCAGTGCAGTTTCATCCGGAAAAAAGTGCGACCGATGGTCTGAAACTGCTGGAAAATTTTACTCATTGGGATGGTAAGTGATTTTTAAGGAGTATTTAGCATGTTGCTGATTCCTGCAATTGATCTGAAAGACGGTCAGTGTGTGCGCTTGCGCCAGGGTGACATGAACGATGATACGGTGTTTTCAGATGATCCTGTTGCCATGGCGGGTCGATGGGCAGAAGCCGGAACCAGGCGCCTGCATATTGTCGACCTGAATGGCGCGTTTGCAGGTAAACCGCAGAACGCTGATGTAATCAATGAGATTGCCCGTACCTATCCGGATATCGAGATCCAGATTGGCGGCGGCATCCGTGATGAAGAAACCATCGTGGGTTATCTTGATGCCGGCGTGCATCATGTGATTATCGGCACCAAGGCTGTTACAGATCCTCACTTTATAAACGAGGTATGTGTCGAGTTTCCAAATAGAATCATCGTTGGTCTCGATGCCAAAGATGGCAAGGTTGCGGTTGATGGCTGGTCCAAGGTTTCCCGGCATGATGTGATCGACATGGCGCAGCGCTTTGAAGATGATGGCGTAGAAGCCATTATCTATACCGATATATCACGCGACGGCATGATGCAGGGTGTGAACATTGATGCGACCGTCAAGCTGGCGCAGGCCGTTCACATTCCTATCATTGCTTCAGGTGGTATCACCTCGATGGATGATATCAAGGCACTCAACGAGGTTGCAGACGAAGGCATTATTGGTGCCATTACCGGTCGTGCAATATATGAAGGCACCATCGATCTCGCAGAAGCACAGAAATGGCTGGCCGAACACACCACTGAATACTCAACTTCTTACTGATCGTGTCTCTCGCAAAACGCATCATTCCCTGCCTCGATGTTGATAACGGTCGCGTTGTAAAAGGCGTGCAGTTTGTTGATATCCGCGATGCCGGCGATCCGGTTGAGGTCGCACGTCGTTATGACGAAGAGGGCGCTGATGAGATTACCTTCCTCGATATTACCGCCAGCTCCGATAACCGTGACACTATCGTGCACGTGGTTGAGCATGTGGCAGAAGAGGTATTTATTCCATTGACGGTTGGTGGTGGCATTCGCAAGATTGAAGATGTTCGTACCATGTTGAATGCGGGTGCCGACAAGGTCGCGATCAACACCGCCGCCGTGTTCAATCCCGAGTTTGTTAAAGAAGCAACGGATCGTGTTGGTTCACAGTGCATCGTGGTTGCCATTGATGCCAAACAGGTCAGCGCAGAAGGTGAACCGTTGCGCTGGGAAATCTTTACCCATGGCGGACGTAAGCCGACCGGTCTCGATGCTGTTGAATGGGCTCGCAAGATGGTTGACTACGGTGCCGGCGAGATTCTGTTGACCAGTATGGATCGCGATGGCACTAAAATCGGTTTTGATATCCCGTTGACACATGCGATTGCTGAAGCAGTATCTGTGCCCGTGATAGCATCTGGCGGCGTGGGCAATCTGGAGCACCTCGCAGAAGGCATTATTGATGGTATGGCGGATGCCGTACTAGCTGCCAGCATATTCCATTTCGGTGAATTTACCGTACATGAAGCCAAACAGCATATGGCCAAGCGCGGCATTGAAGTGCGGCTTTAATAATCGACTTACATCCTGTCTGCTTTTTTTTATAAACCCGGGTAAAACATGTCAGAGAACTGGTTAGACGAAATCTGTTTTAATGAAGACGGCCTGATCCCGGCCATTGCCCAGGATGTAGCGAGCGGTCGAGTGTTGATGCTGGCATGGATGAACCGCGAGTCGCTGAGGCTGACAGCCGAGAAAAACGAGGCCGTATACTGGTCGCGTTCACGCCAGAAGCTGTGGCACAAGGGTGAAGAATCGGGGCATACACAGCATGTCGCCGAGATTCGATTTGATTGTGATGAGGACGTGATTCTGTTAAAAGTGGAACAGAAGGGCGGAATTGCTTGTCATACTGGGCGAGAAAGCTGTTTTTATCGCAAGTTACAGGGTGATAAATGGGTCGAGATAGACGAAGTAATCAAGGATCCCGGCGATATCTATAAATAAGCCCTGATATTGGTCTAATCTTAAGGTTCCATGACAGATATACTTGAACAACTGGCTGACGTTCTGGAACAGCGCAAGCAGGCTGAGCCGGATTCGTCCTATGTGGCCAGTCTGTATGAAAAAGGACTTGATGCCATCCTCAAAAAGATTGGCGAAGAAGCCACCGAAACCGTGATGGCTGCCAAAGATGGCGATAATGAGAAAATTATTTACGAAACAGCAGACCTGTGGTTTCACAGCCTGGTGTTACTGGCACACAAGGGATTGCGGCCAGATGATGTGTTACAGGAACTGGGTCGGCGCTTCGGCGTATCTGGCCATGACGAAAAAGCTTCACGAAATTCATAACTGTTTCGTTGAGCTGGAGATAGAGTAATGGGTATAAGTATTTGGCAATTGTTAATCGTACTGGGTATCGTGATTTTGTTATTTGGTACAAAGAAGCTGCGCAACCTTGGCGGCGACCTGGGTTCAGCGGTAAAGAGTTTCAAAGGTGCTGTCAAAGAAGGCGCTGATGATACGACCATGAAAAAAGAAATCGAGCAGGATGACGGCAATGTCATCGATGCAGAAGTCGAGTCGAAAGACAAAGACAAAGATAAAGCCTGATAGTGCCGTCCGGCACTAGCCATTCTGAAAGTTCCGTATGTTTGATATCGGATTCTGGGAACTGTTTCTGATCCTGATACTGGCTTTGCTGGTCGTGGGTCCGGAACGTTTACCCAAAGCTGCACGTACTGCCGGCTACTGGTTCGGCAAGGCGCGTCGCTATGTCGAGGGCGCGCGTGATGAGCTCACGAATGAATTCGATGTGGGTGAGCTCAAGCGCATGATCCATAATCAGGAAGTGCAGATCAACGAACTGCAGAACCAGTTAAATCATCCGATTGGCTTTGATAATGCGGATCGCGATCCCGGCGATGATGAAGACGAGGACGATGAGCCTGAGTATGAAATCATCGAAGAAAAAAAGGCATCATCTGAACCAGCCAGCAAACCGGCTGAAAACAGCGATGACCCGGCCGACAAGCCAAAGGAATAGAGCATGTCAGCTGATGATGACAGTTTGAATGAGGGTGTAAATAAAGAGCAAAGTCTGCTCGAGCACCTGATCGAACTCCGCGATCGCCTGCTGCACATGGTGCTTGCGGTGCTGGTGCTGTTTCTGGTGTTGTTCCCGTTTTCTGAAGAAATCTTTACCGTTGTTGCCGAGCCATTGCTGGCGTTGATGCCGGAAGGCACGTCGATGATCGCTACCAGCGTAACCTCGCCGTTCCTGGTGCCATTCAAGCTGGTATTGTTGCTTGCCGTTTTACTCGCTGTGCCCTACCTGCTGCACCAGTTGTGGGCATTTGTCGCGCCAGGCCTGTACAGTCATGAAAAACGACTGGCAGCTCCATTACTGATTTCCAGTGTGTTGCTGTTTTACCTGGGTATCGCGTTTGCGTACTTTGTCGTGTTCCCGTTGCTGTTCGCGTTCTTTATCGCGATTGCACCGGAAGGCGTCGAGGTCATGACTGATATCAGCCAGTACCTGGATTTTATTATAGCGATCTTCTTTGCTTTTGGCATCGCCTTTGAAGTACCAGTAGCGACTTTCCTGCTGATTCTTGCCGGCGCCACCACGCCTGAAAAGATGGCGAAAAAGCGCCCATACATCATTGTCGGTGCTTTTGTCGTCGGCATGATGCTGACGCCCCCCGATGTTATTTCGCAGTCACTGCTTGCCGTGCCCATGTGGGCATTGTTCGAAGTGGGTCTGATCATGTCACGTATTTTCATCAAGCCGAAGGAGCTTGATGAGAGCGATCCCGAGTTCCAGTTCCATGATGACGGTAATCCGGATAATCCTGATGAGGCTGACATGGATGCCATGATGGACAAAATGGAAGCCGAGGAAGAGGAAAACCTGCAAAGGCCTGATTAGTTTTCTCTCGCCAAGGCGCAAAGATCGCAAAGAGAGCCTTAATATATCGCTTCCGGGTCTTGAAATATCTACGTGAAAACATCTCATCATGGATTCATATCTGAGAATCAGTTGTTTTTTCTTTGCGTGCTTAGCGCCTTGGCGAGAAGCTTTGATTTTTTCAGGAGATTATCGAGTATGAAGTTTTTGTGACATCATCCCCTGGCTGAGCGCGAATAGCCCAAATAGTGTAAAATCTCGCCCCCAAATCAAGCGAAAAATACAATAGATATCCGAGAGTTAGATGGCCGAAGAGAAGAAAGAAGAGAAAAAAGACGTAAAAAAAGGATCCAGGAAGGTTCCCCGTAGGCCTACGCTGCTGGTAATTCTGGATGGGTTTGGTGTCAATCCCAGCCGAATCAACAATGCGGTTCAGGAAGCAAATACGCCCCGTCTCGACGAATATTTTTCAAAGCATACGCATACAACACTGGATGCCTGTGGTGGTTCGGTAGGTCTGCCTGATGGTCAAATGGGTAATTCCGAGGTTGGTCATATGACCCTGGGGTGTGGTGCCATCATGCGCCAGGATCTGGTGCGAATCAACGATTCCATAGAAAGCGGTGAATTTTTTGAAAAGGCTGCACTGGTTGCTGCCGTTGAAGATGCCGCTGAGCAGGAGCGTCCCTTGCATCTCGTGGGCCTGGTTTCTGATGGTGGTGTACACAGTCATATCGACCACCTGTTCGCGCTGATTGATCTCTGTCTCAGGCACAAGGTGAAGCCCGTGGTGCACATGATTACTGATGGTCGTGATACTGCACAGATGTCTGCACTGGTTTATCTGGCTGAACTTGAAAACAAGCTGGAAGATACAGGCGGCTGTATCGCGACGATTTGTGGGCGCTATTACGCAATGGACCGTGATCACCGCTGGGACCGGACCGAAGTTGCCTGGCGTGCTATGGTCAAGGGTGAGGGCGTATTGCATGAAGATACTGCGCGTTATGCAATCGAAGCGGCCTACGCGCTTGAGCAGACTGATGAATTCATCAAGCCAATCGTGCTTGATGGTTGCGAACGCATCCAGTCAGACGACAGTGTGATCTTCTTCAACTTCCGCAATGACCGTCCACGTCAGCTCGCCAAAGCGCTCAGCGTGACCGATGACTTCGATAACTTTGAAGTGGGTGATTACACGGGTGCAACCGTTACCTGTCTGACTGAGTATGATCCTGAATTCCTGTTACCTATCGGCTATGCGCCTGAACGGCCGCAGTATACGCTGGCATCGGTTGTCAGCCGGGCAGGTCATAAGCAGTTCCACTGCGCTGAAACCGAGAAATACGCACATGTGACGTACTTCTTTAACGGAGGCAAGAAAAAGCCATTTGCCGGAGAAGATCATGTCATGGTGCATTCACCCGATGTGGCGACGTATGATCTGAAACCGGAAATGAGTGCTGAAGGCGTTGCCGACAAAGTCATCGAGGCACTGGAATCCAATCAATATGGATTTATCCTGGTTAATTTCGCCAACGGTGACATGGTCGGGCATACCGCGATGCGCGATGCGGTGATTGCTGCCGTCGAAGCACTCGATACCCAGGTTGGTCGTGTACTCGATGCCGCCAAGGAAGCTGGTTTCTCCGTGGTATTAACAGCGGATCACGGTAACTGTGATGAAATGGTAGACCCGGTAACGCAGGAACCACATACGCAGCACACACTTTATCCGGTACCGTGCATGGTTATTGATCAGGATAACTGGCACCTGCTACCTGGTGGTGGCCTGAGTTATGTTGCTCCGACCGTACTTCAGTTGATGGGATTGCAACAACCCGAGTCCATGACAGGCAAGAGCCTGTTGATGAAGAAGTACTAACTGGTCAAGCGGCTGGCAAAGCCTTTACAGTAAGTCTCTATTTCAACTAATCAGATACTAGTGTGTTCTGTGACGGCTGTTAGGAATACCGTTTTCCGCGCCCGGAATTGAATACGGATCCTGAATCAACAGCTGGCTGATCACATCAGCAGGCAACGGTTTACCGAAGAGAAAGCCCTGCGCTTCATGACAGTCGATTTCATGCAGGTAATCCAGCTGTTGCTGCGTTTCCACGCCTTCCGCAATCACATTCAGGTCCAGGCCTTTTGCCATTGCAACAATCGTGTTGATGATCGAGTTGCCTGAATTGTTCATGTTCAGCTCCTTGATAAAGGCACGGTCAATTTTGAGTGTCTGAATCGGTAGCTTGTGCAGGTAGCTGAGTGACGAGTAGCCGGTGCCAAAATCATCAATCGCGATATTCACACCTTTTCTGCTGAGTTCCTTGAGCTTGTGTATGACGCTGTCCATCTCACTCATGATGGTGTTTTCGGTAATTTCGAGTTCAATGCAGTGACCCGGGATACCATAGTCCTTCAGCATGTTGGAGATGCGTTTAACAATATCTTTCTCCGCCAGCTGGCGTGCCGACATGTTTATCGACATGCGAATCTCGGGCAGGCCGGCATCACGCCAGCGTTTGAGTTCAGCACAGGCATTACGTAGTACCCAGTGACCAATGTCGACGATCATGCCGGTTTCTTCTGCAAAAGGAATGAATTCAGCCGGAGTAATCGGGCCGTGTTCTGGATGTTCCCAGCGAACCAGGGCTTCGACGCCGACGATCTCGCCAGACTTGATATTGATCTGTGGCTGGTACATCAGGTGAAATTCGTCATTATCCAGCGCCTTGTGAATACCGGTTTCCAGTGACAGGTTCTGGAAGTATGGCGTTGTCATGTCATCACTATAAAACTGGTAACCGTTCTTGCCCTTGTCTTTGACGTGATACATAGCGATATCGGCATGCTTGATCAGGTTATCCATGTTGGTGCCGTCTCGCGGGTAAATGGAAATACCAATACTGGCGCTGACATACAGTTCATTGTCATCGATCGTGAACGGATCGCGTAGTACATCATTAATTTTTTCGGCGATTTTGCGTATGTCTTCCTGGCCCTTGGTGATTTTTGGTAGCAACAGGGTGAATTCATCGCCACCAAAACGAGCCAGTGTGTCGCCTTCCCGAACACAGCTTTTCAGGCGCGTGCTCACCTGTTGTAGTAACTCATCACCGATGACGTGTCCAAGAGAATCATTAATGTTCTTGAAGCGGTCGAGGTCGAGGAACATAACTGCCAGCATTTCCTCTTCGCGTTTTGCCTGGGTAATGGCCAGGCTCAGGCGGTCCCTCAACAATGCCCTGTTGGGCAGGTTGGTAAGCAGGTCATGATAAGCCTGGAAGTTAATGGTTTCTTCTGCGAGTTTTCGCTCGGTAATATCACGGGCAACACCGTAAGTGCCGAGATAGGTGCGTTTCTTGGGATTTTCTTCGTTCTTGTAGATACCCATCGAGCTGAGTTCAATAGGGAGTGCGCGTGTTTCAAAGAAACGGGCCGTATTGTCATCCTTGCATTTAAGGCGCAGTTCGACATTGCGGCTTGCGCGGTCACCAACACGGCGCTCGTTAAAGACGTAGCGTGCAACTTCGGCATCATCATTATGCACAAGTAGTGTATAGTGCTTGCCAATCAATTCGCTGGCATCATAACCAAGCAGGCTTTCAATGCGCTCATTAATAAAAGTGAAATTTCCTTCCGGATCGAGAATGTAGATGATGTCCGGTGAGGTATTAACCAGGTAGCGATGAAGTCGTTCAGACTCGCGCAGCTGGTCCTGCATTAGCTGGTTTTTCTTGGCCAGCTGTTTTTCCTTGAGCGCATTGTTAATCGTGATGATCAATTCATCAGTCGCATAAGGTTTGCGCAGGAAATCATAGGCGCCTTGTGAGCAGGCATCGCGTGCGGCATCGAAAGAGGTTTCGCCGCTGACAATGATCACGGACAAATCCATATTTTGCTGGCGGATATGTGTCATTACATCATGCCCGTTTACATAAGGCATCTGCAGATCCAGCAGAACCAGGTCATAGTCTTTTTGATCAAGGCAAACGATGGCTTCGCGACCACCAATAGCGGTATCGGCATCCAGTCCACGGATGGCGAGTAAATCTTTTAGACTTTTCAGAACGACAGGGTCGTCGTCAACGATGAGAATATGCTGCTCATTACTGCTCATTTTACATTTACTCTTGGTGCAAAGGCTGCCCGGCCTTTGTTATATTTTTATTTATGCACAAGTGCGAGAATAAGTTTTCTTATTCTTGTGTAATCCGAGGTAACAGAATGTGAAAACTGGTGCCACGGTCACTGCTTCTGCAGCTTATTGAGCCGTTCAGTTCATTCACCAGATTTTTTACAATTGTTAGCCCTAAGCCCGCGTGTTCACCACCTTTTGTTGTTTGTATGGGTGTGAACAGGTCAGGCAAAATATCAACCGGTATTCCCGGCCCGTCATCGGCAACACAAATTTCATAGTGTGCGTTTCCGTCGACGTTGACATTATCCTGAGTGTAGACCATAACCAGGCCATCTGCAGGCAGGGCCTCAACAGCATTTTTCACCAGGTTGGTATAGACCTGCTTGATGGCGTCCGGGTTGGTCATCATGAGTGGCATTTGCTCGTCGAGGTTGAGACTGATCTCGACATTATTGGCAGCAAACAGGGAGGTCTGGAATACGTGTGTCAGGTCGGCAATCAGGGCATTCACATCCACTGCGCGGACCGATTCAGTATCAGGCTCCTGGGGTGAAGTCAGTTTTTCGAGGATGGTTGTAATGCGCACGATTTCCTGTTTGATGGTATCCAGGTCCTGGTGCGCCTGATCATCGGTTTCGAGTTTAAAGCGAAGAATATCCAGGTAGTTATTGATGATACTGAGGGGGTTGCGCACTTCGTGAACGACTTCGCGTACGCGTGCCTGCATCGATGACTCGGCATCTGTTCCCGGTAAGGTCTGTGATGTTTTGAACTGACCCAGTGTCGAGCTGATTGTGTTGGCTATTTCAATGGAAAAACGATCAATCAGGCCTTTTTGTTTTAGCAGCAGCGGCAGTTGCACTTTATCGATGCCCAGCACCAGTGTGCCAACAGCTGCATTGTTCACAATCAGTGGCAGGCAGAGCAGGCCTTCATGTTGTGTAATCCCGATCAGCTGGCGATCAATAATCGTCGGGTCGCTGTAAGCCTCATCAAAAGTATTCAGGCTGCTTTGTTCGAGCAGGGCATCGCAGATAATACTACGGCCCTGTTCCAGCGGTATCTTGATGTCATCCAGATAGGCATCGTTTTCACTGGTAGAAAGCGCCTGGATAGTGTCGTCGCTGGCATCGTAGATAAACAGGATGCTATGGCTGATACCAAAGATTATTGAAATATTCTGTTTCAGCGCGGTTAGTAATGAAGCGCTGCTGTCGACACGGGACAGATGCTGATGCGCGCCGTCGAGCATGGCGATGTTCCTGATCTGCTCGGCCAGTTGCACCTGTTTCAGGTGGTCATTCGCGGCAGTCAGCTGTGCTGCTTCGCTATCTGCCTCACCACTGTCAAAGCTGACTTCGTAGGCGGTAGCGATATTGTGAATGCGCTCACGACAGGTACTCAGGAGTTCGCTGATATCACGCTCGTCGAGGCCGAACATATCGACCGCGGCAGTAATGGCGGTTTCGGGATTCTCTTCATACTGGTCCCGGGTGAGCAAGTTGGCAATATTTAAAATCTTGACGAGCGGATGTGCGTCGCGAATTTTATCAATGGGTTCGTGGTGATACAGGATTGCATCAGCCAGGAATGGATTATTGTCGTGCTTGCTTAGCAGACCGGCGCCTACATAATAATGTGCCGTGCCAAATTCGCTGCCTTCCAGTTCGTGGAAATACTCATCTTCGCTGATTTTGGCAAAAGCAGTGGTGTATTTGCCTGGATAGGCGCCTTCCATGATTAGCTGACCGGCATCATGCAATAGTCCGGCAATCCATGCTTCTCCAGGCTTTTTATAGCCTGTCAGGCTTGCCAGTGATTCAGCCACGCAGGCGCAAAAGATTGAGTGGTACCAGTGCTGTTTCAGGAAAGATGAGCGTTCCTGGCTGCTGCGTGAAAAAAACTGCTGTACAGAAGAGGTGATCGCAATACTGTTAATGGTGTTCAGACCCAGCTGCGATAAAGCCTGCTCAAGACTGTCTTTGCTGGAAAACCCGCCCTTGGTCGCAGCTATGACTTTTATATAAAGTCCCGGATCCATTCGAATGACGTCAGCGAGCTGCTCGAAAGAAACATTTTCATCCTGGCAGGCGTCGAGCAGATGCAGCAAAACACACGGCAGGCTGGGGAGCTTGTCGGCGTCGACTTTCTGGAGTAATTCAATGGCTTCTTGCTGCATTTGTCCGTTTAATCGTTTCGTTTCATTTGTTTTCGGCCGTCATTCTGCACTAACCGACGAATGGTATATTGTTTGTGTAAAGAAAAACGACGCACAAAATACCGACATATTTGAGTATGCAAGAATCGTGCTTAAAAGCAGGAATTCTTAAATATCATACGGTTATGGATAATTCTGTGTCAGCAAGAGGCGGAAACCGTAAAATTAGTCGACAGTTTTCGCGAGTGTTATCTAAGTAAATGTATGATTTTCGGGACTGAATATTATCTGTTCAAGGATTGAAATTAAATGCTGATGAGCACAGAATGGCCTTAAAAGGCGATCACTAAACAACCAGTAATGTTTAATTACAGTTGCTTAGTGATACCTGAGTATCTTTTTTGAGCTGAAATTCAAAGAAAGATTAAATGAAGCAAAAAAAAATCAGAACGGTGATAACTGTAACCGATAACCACGAAGTGGCATCGGTTACGATTCATCGGAATAATCAGGACAAGGTTACTCTTCACAGAAATGATGAAGGGCAGACGGCCGTCTATAAGGAATCACAGCAGCGTCAATCACCTCCACCGCCCGAGATTCCCCCAATTCCAGTCGAACAGCCTCAGGCGCATGAGCCACAGCCGCGGCCAGAGTCACTGCCACATCGTGCCCATCGCACTCGATTACATGGGCACAAAAAAAGCTCGATAGACGAACTCAAGGAAATCGCACGTGAAATCCTGATGGACGAAGACCTGGAAGTCAGCAAGGTCCGCCCGTTTTTCTGGTCAATGGTTGAGGCCTATCTCGATCGCTTCCACCAATATCCTTTTGACATGGTCAAGGCAATGATTTGCTACCTGGAATTACGAGAGTGTCCGGAAAGACAGTTAGAGGAGCTAATGGGCCAGATAAATGATCTGTATAAGAAGCAGTATGGCAAAGCCATGCCTGAGTCCGAGAAACCGTTGCCGCAAACCGGCGATACGATTTACGACGAAATCAGGGAGCTCAGGGAGACGTTAAAACATGCGGCCATTGTTGGCGAACGCATGGAGGCTGAGTAAGCATCACTTCTTGCTGGCTGTTGTTTTCGATGGCCAGTGCACTGATAAACCTGGGCAATAGCACAGAAGTTTCCACACATAATCCTGACGTTGAAATGGTGCATGAATAAGCACACAATAGTTCTGTTGCGTTTTTATTATCCAGGTTCTGTCACGGTAGGAATAAAGTTTTGATTGGAAGTATATTGCGTTTTTCATCAGGCAAGGATGGCGAAGAGGCCAAAGCGGATGATATCGCTGAGGATGCTGTCAGTGAGGATGTCGCCAATGAAAGTCATTCCAGTGTAAATAATTTCACTGAAGATGATTCCAGTGAAAATAATGCCAATGTAAATAATGCAAGTGAAAATAATCGAACAACATCACAAGCCTCATCCGATGAGGTTATTTCTGACAATGACCCTGATGATAGTGTTAAGGATCATTTGAATCAGGATGAGTCTGCACCAGCGGTTGAGCCAGAACCGCTACCCGAGATCGAAGCACCGGTAACCCGGGAAAAACATTACACACTCGATGAACTGGGTGACATTACCCATAGGATCCTGGCAGATGAGAATATCGAGGTCAGCAAGGTAAAGCCATTTATATGGTCGGTTATTGAAGCCTACACGGATCGGTTTCAGGCGTTTCCTTTTGATGCAAAAAAAGCCCTGTTTAACTACCTTGAACTCGATGAGCGTCCAGGTAGTGAGTTGAAGGAGCTGGTAAAGGGTATTGAAGCGCTTTATGAGAAACAGCAGGGAGAGCCGATGCGTAAACCTGGGTTATCTGCAAAAGAATCTGAGCCACCACTGAAGCCGTTGATAACTGATATGCGAACGCAAGAAGAGCTGCTGGATGAAGAGCTTAAAGAGCTGCGCGAGACACTCAAGTATGCAGCAATGGTAGGGGAGCGACTGGATGATACGATCTAGCATGAAATGTCTGTTGATTCTTTTGTCTGCTGTGCCACTGGTTCTAAGTGCACAGACCCATACCAATGAGCAGTATGGTTATTCGATAGAGCTTGATGATCGTTATCAATTGGCCATGGACACCGATGTGAGTTTTTTCAGATCGGATAACAGTGGTGTTGTTATTATCAGGAGCTGGCCGGATTTGAGTGAAGAAATCGCGCGTGATTATCTTGAGCGCGGCTATCAGGATGAGAAAGTAGCTTTGGTTATCGCGGGTAAACCAGTGCCTGTTTCAGTTGAAAACGGTAAAGGGTTACAGGTTGATATAGACGGTATCGTCGAGCGCAAGCGTATCAAGGGTGTTGCTGGCAGTTACTACGGTGATGCCGGGCAGGGGCTGTTGGTGCTGGTCGCGGCCGAGTTGCAGGACTGGGATCAGGTCAGCAAAGAAGCTGAAACAATGCTTGCCAGTATCAGGCTTGGCGAGACGATCGAGCGTTTCACTGCCAGGGACTGGTGGTTCATGCTGGCAAATACTCAGCTGGTCAGACGTGATACGACGAATGGAGAGCTTCTTCATGAGGATCTTGAATTCTGTGGAGACGGTGTTTTCTATCACAGTGCTGTTTACACTAGTAACGAGATTGACGGAAGTGGTTCCTTCATGGATTTCTCGCGTAAGCAAAAATCCGGGCGCTGGTACGTGACAGATGATGAAGCCAATAAAGTCGTGCTGGCGTTACATTACAGGAATGGACGGGAAGATCATAAAACGATTGAGGACAGGATGGGGCGTACCTATCTCGATGGGCAGCGATATTTCATACTGAGAAATGATCGCTGCCGCTAACGAGTCTATGCCAGTAAATTAACTGCGCCGGGCAATACCAATAAGCCCAACCAGGCCAGATCCAAATAACCATGCAGCTGCAGGTATCGGAACTGCGCTTAATGAAGAGCAGTCACCAGTGCCCGATATATTGGCTGTTCCGGGTGTTATGCAACCTGTGCCAAAGTCGTTGTCGTTAAAATTGGTATCCATGCCATTGGGTAGTCGTGCAAGGCTGCCGATTTCGCTTGATGGATCAATGCCTGCACCACTCCCGCCTTCAGCAAAGATGCCAAGCGTTGTGCTGTTGTTGTATTCGTAGGCTAAAGAATCGATGAGTAATGAATTGTTGTAGAGCGCGATTGCTTCACCGTCAGATCCGCCATTTTGCAGCCAGCCGTTGTTACCCACATCTATCGTGCAGTTGACTACCGATGTGGTGTCATCACACAACACAAGATAGCCACCTGCAGCTATGTTGTGTCCTTCCAGGTCGAATGAATTGTAGGCATTACCATTACTGCCATTTACCAGCTCCAGTGTATATCCGTTCAGCTCAATTGAAGCGGGTCCATTGTTATACAGTTCAATGAATTCTGCTGTGTCACTGCCGGGTTGATCGTAATCGACTTCGTTAATGATGAGGGCGGCTTCAGCTGAGGCAGTCAGTCCCAGGTAACAAATGCCGATACCGGTAAGGTGAAACAGACTGTTAGTGGTATTGGTATGTATTTTCATATGTCTTCCTTTACGTTGTTGCCATTATGGCTTTGTTGAATTGACGATCATAAATAGGCAATTCCTGTGCCATTAATGATGATTTTGTTGTGCTTCAGCTGTTTGTGCGTTTTATTGGAACTGGACGAATTTTATTGTGTAAAGTCGGCGAGAAAGTTTTGTAGGAATGGGCTTACAAATTCTGGATTAATTTACATTCTCAATGATAACGGAATGTTATTGACGTCAGTCATGGAAAGCGCGATTCAGATTTGTAGAATCAATCTTTACGTGAGCTCTAGAAATATTGTTTGAATCTCAATAGTGAGGTATTAATCATGGATTTATGGATGGATCTGTTATTCGGTAATCCTGTTGGCTTGATGAGCATGCTTGTTGTATTTGGTACTATCATTGTTGCGATAGTTCTGTTTACGATGCTTATTCGTAAATCGGGTAATTAAGGTAATTCAATCGAAAGCATGGGCGTGCGATGTGATATCGCACGCTTTTTTAATTCTTTTCTGACTTGAGAAAAATGTGGTGGGCCTGGAAGGACTCGAACCTTCGACCAATGGATTCACTTGTTCCCGGAATTTCTACCGGGAGCGGACTATCTCATCACCCTCAACTGATTTGATACAAATCATTGCTAGGGCGCGGGACGCTTTATCCTGTTATTAAGAACACTCGGTTTTTTACACCAGTTCCCAGGTAGTCTCTGCACCTTCTGAAAGTGTACTTCCAGCTTGGCTCAGGATTGCCTTCAGTCATCCTCGAAAAAAAACGATGACTGGTGAGGTTCCCCTGAATTCATCCCGTTCATTTCATGTCTTTCGACATGAACGCACCATTTTGATGAGTCCACTGCTCTAACCAACTGAGCTACAGGCCCTGAATATCTATTCTTAAATGGGATTGTGGCGGAATTCTAATACAGCTGCGCTGACCGCACTAACCCTGTGCTACGCACCCCGCTACAGGCCCTTGTTGTCAATATGCATGACATGCATATGTGCAAGTCGGGGATTATATATAAATCTGCTGCATCAGGCATGGAAAAATGCCGCGTTGCCAGATTCGCGGTGAAATTATGATCTTGTTACTTTGCATAATCAATAAGGAGTGTTGTTTATGGCTCAATGTCTCAATTGTGGGAAATCTCTGGCTGGTTTACAGCGAAAATACTGCTGCCGTAAGTGCAAGAATAATTTTAACAACCAGCAATATCAGTCATATCAAGTGCAGCAGAGAAGAGGCCATGCAAGAAAACAGCGTTTACTGATTATCAAGGGAAGTAAATGTGAGCAATGTGGCTATGACAAAAACACTGCTGCACTGGAATTTCATCACATTGATCCTGCTGAAAAGTCTTTCCAGCTCGATCTGCGTTCTCTCTCAAACAGAAAATGGGTGATTATAGAGGCTGAGGCAGCTAAATGTATGCTGCTTTGTTCTAATTGCCATGCGGAGCTACATCACCCTGAGTGCTCTGTCTCAGGGTGATGCATTCGGGGCAATAGATGAGCTTAGCTATTGCTGTCGTCACCCAGGAAGCTGCGCAGGTGTTCCGCACGGCTGGGGTGGCGAAGCTTGCGTAAGGCCTTGGCTTCAATCTGGCGGATACGCTCACGGGTCACATCAAACTGCTTGCCGACTTCTTCCAGGGTGTGGTCGGTGTTCGTGTCGATACCGAATCGCATGCGCAATACTTTTGATTCGCGTGCTGTCAGCGTAGTCAGGATATCCTTGGTTGACTCACGTAATGACTCGCCGGTTGCAGACTCGTCCGGTGACAGGATGTTCAGGTCTTCGATGAAATCACCCAGATGCGAATCTTCATCATCGCCGATGGGTGTTTCCATGGAAATCGGTTCTTTCGCGATCTTCAATACCTTGCGGACCTTGTCTTCAGGCATTTCCATCTTTTCAGCAAGTTCTTCCGGTGTCGGCTCGCGACCCATTTCCTGCAGCATGGAACGGAAGATGCGGTTCAGCTTGTTGATCGTTTCGATCATGTGTACCGGGATACGAATGGTGCGTGCCTGGTCAGCAATCGAGCGCGTGATCGCCTGGCGAATCCACCAGGTCGCATAGGTCGAGAACTTGTAACCACGGCGGTATTCGAATTTATCTACGGCCTTCATCAGGCCGATGTTGCCTTCCTGGATCAGGTCGAGGAACTGCAGGCCGCGATTGGTGTATTTTTTCGCAATCGAGATCACCAGGCGCAGGTTGGCTTCGACCATTTCTTTCTTGGCGCGGCGAGCCTTGGCTTCACCGATAGACATCTTGCGGTTGATTTCCTTGATCTCGGGAATGCCCAGTCCGTATTCTTCTTCGAGTGCAGCCAGTTTCTGCTGGGTCATCTTGATCTCAGGTGCCAGTTCCTTAAGCGTGGCAGAATATTCGTGACCACTGCAGTATTCATCAATCCACTTAACGTTGGTTTCGTTCTGCGGGAACGTGGTGATCATGATCTTGCGTGGCATGCGCGCTCGATTAACAGCCAGATCAAGGATGTGGCGCTCGAGCATGCGAATACGTTCAATAGTTTTATGCAGGTCAACCGTGAGGCGACTGACAATCATCGGCGTGTACTTGAAGCCAAGGAATGTAGCGCCCATTGATTTACGCGCCTTAAGAATAGCTTCAGGATCACCCTTGGCAACTGCATTAACAGTGCGCGTATGTGCGCGCTTGATCTTGACGAACAGCTTTTTAACTTCTTCAGGATCAGGTCCGGTGTCAACGGCTTCAGTTTTTTCACTGGCTTTACCGGCGGCGGCCAGCTTGGCTTCCTTGGCAGCGTTTTCCAGTGCTTCTGCAGCCAGGCGATCGAGTTCTTCGTCGCTCTTGTGGAAGTCGGCAACCAGGTCAGTCAGGCGTGCGTCGCCGGCGTCGACTTTTTCCCAAATCTTCAATACTTCGCCAACCGTGTGCGGGTTGGTGGATAGCGCCTCGAGTACCTGTTTCAGGCCTTCTTCGATGCGCTTGGCAATTTCGATCTCGCCCTCGCGGGTCAGCAGCTCCACGCTACCCATCTCACGCATGTACATGCGAACGGGATCAGTGGTGCGGCCAAGTTCGGTTTCGATGGAAGCCAGTGCAGCGACGGCTTCTTCGGTGGTGTCATCATCGGCTTCGCTGACCGAGGCGTCACTCAGGATCAAGGACTCGCCTTCAGGCGCTGTCTCGCAGACGGTGATGCCCATGTCATTGATGGTGTTGATGATATCTTCCACCTGGGAAGGATCAACAATACCCTCAGGCAGATGGTCATTAACCTCTGCATAGGTCAGATAGCCCTGTTCCTTACCTTTTGCGATAAGTACCTTAAGGCGTGATTTTTGCTCTTTGTCGGTAACCTCTGATGCCATTTCTGCCGCCAATCTGTGCCAAGATTAATAGGAGTGAAAACGTAAACGAATCGACCATTATATCACCAGTTTTGTTCCCCAGCTAGGTCAATGTCCCTATATAAATGGGGGCTCCGATGGATTTTACAAGCGCTTTTCATTAATATTCACGCCGGCCACAGGTATAGACGTTTAAGTTGACTACTTATGCCACAGAATATCACCCTGGTGCAATAACTAACTGAATAAACAACGGAAATTAAATTATGGTCAGCCTGGAAACGCCCGTTTGCGAGTTTGATAAAGACATTATTGATTTTTCACTGCCCGGTGTTGACGGCAAAACCTGGTCGGTTGCTGACTGCCGCGGTGAAAATGGCCTGCTGGTCATGTTTATCTGTAATCATTGTCCCTATGTGAAGGCTATCCGCGAACGCATCGTACGCGATACCAGGGCCTTGATGGAGCTGGGCATCAACAGCGTGGCGATCATGTCCAATGATCCGAATGAATATGAAGAGGACTCGTTCGAAAACATGCAACGCGTCGCCGAAGAGTTTGACTTTCCGTTTCCCTACCTGATTGATGAGAGCCAGGAAGTGGCGCGTGCCTACGGTGCTGTCTGCACGCCTGATTTCTTTGGTTATAACAAGGATCTCAAGCTGCAGTACCGTGGTCGACTGGATGCGAGCCGTAAGCAGACAGCAGAAGGGGATGTGCGCCGCGACCTGTATGAAGCCATGAAGCAGGTGGCAGAGTCAGGCAGGGGTCCTGAAGAGCAGATTCCGAGCATGGGCTGCTCGATCAAATGGAAGTCGGATGCGGCTTGATCAGGATCAAACACATTTGCCACAAACCCGTCTCTAGCTTGCCCATTGAGGTGAATTAAGGGAAAATACGCGCCTTTCGCCACGTCGGGCACAGTTTTACATACGCTGTTGGGGATGTCTGACCTGTTGATTTTATTAGAATTATTAACGAATTTCGGCTTCTGGTAGTTTGTTCGAAAACTGCCAGGGGCGCCATCAGTTTCAAAACTTTTTATGGAGAGCACAATGCCTTCACGTAAAGATCTAGCCAATGCGATTCGTGCCCTGAGCATGGATGCCGTTCAGAAAGCAAATTCAGGTCATCCGGGTGCGCCCATGGGTATGGCGGATATTGCCGAGGTACTCTGGAACGACAACCTGAAGCACAACCCTGCTAACCCTGACTGGTCTAACCGTGACCGGTTCATTCTGTCAAACGGTCATGGTTCGATGCTGATTTATTCATTACTGCATCTCACTGGATATGAACTGAGCCTGGATGATCTGAAGAACTTCCGTCAGTTACATTCAAAAACGCCGGGTCACCCTGAGTATGGTTATGCGCCAGGTGTTGAAACAACAACTGGCCCACTGGGTCAGGGTATTACCAACGGTGTTGGTATGGCGATAGCTGAAAAGGCTCTGGCCGGCCAGTTTAACCAGAAAGGTCACAACATCGTCGATCACCACACCTATGTATTCATGGGTGATGGCTGCATGATGGAAGGTATCTCTCACGAAGCCTGCGCCCTGGCGGGTACACTCAAGCTGGGCAAGCTGATTGCATTCTGGGATGACAACGGTATTTCTATCGACGGTCACGTAGAAGGCTGGTTTACCGATGATACGCCGAAGCGTTTCGAAGCTTACGGTTGGCACGTGATTCCTGATGTTGACGGCCATGATCCGGAAGCGATTGCCAAGGCTATCGAGATGGCAAAAGCCATGTCTGACGAGCCGACCTTGATCTGCTGCAAGACAACCATTGGTTTCGGTTCGCCAAACAAGGCTGGCAGCCACGCATGTCACGGTGCACCATTAGGCCAGGAAGAAATCAACCTGACCAAGGCTGCACTGGGCTGGGATCACGATGCATTTGAAGTGCCTGCTGATATATATCACGGCTGGGACGCGAAAGAGAGTGGCGCCAAGGCTGAAGCAGAGTGGAACGAAAAGTTTGCTGCATACAAGGCTGAATATCCAGAACTGGCTGCTGAATATGAGCGCCGCATGGCGGGTGACCTGCCTGCTGACTGGGAAGCTAAAACAGCTGAATACATCGCCGGTGTAAATGCTGATGCGAAAAGTCCGGCAACACGTCAGGCATCACTGGCCTGTATCGAAGCATACTCACCGGTGGCTCCTGAGCTGTTTGGTGGTTCTGCTGACCTCGGTTGTTCAAACCTGACTGAATGGTCTGGCTACAAGCCAATGGATGCCAACGAAGTTTCTAACTATGTTCGTTATGGTGTTCGTGAATTTGGCATGTCTGCCATCATGAATGGTATCGCGCTGCATGGTGGCCTGGTTCCATTCGGTGCAACCTTCCTGATGTTCTCTGAATATGCGCGTAATGCGCTGCGTATGGCTGCACTGATGAAAATTCAGAGCATCTTTGTATACACCCATGACTCAATCGGTCTGGGTGAGGACGGTCCTACTCACCAGCCAATCGAGCAGATTCCTACCCTGCGCATGATTCCTAACATGGCCGTATGGCGTCCATGTGATGCAGTTGAATCTGCTGTGTCCTGGGCAAAAGCGGTTGAGCGTAAAGATGGCCCAACATGTCTGATCTTCTCGCGTCAGGGTTTGCCACATCAGGAACGCACTGATGCCCAGATTGCTGATATCGCTAAAGGTGGTTACATCCTTAAGGATTGTGACGGCACACCTGATGCAGTCATCATTGCCACCGGTTCAGAAGTTGCGCTGGCTATGGGTGCTGCAGAAGCCATGTCTGGCAAGAATGTTCGCGTTGTTTCAATGCCTTCAGTTGATGCTTTCGAAGCGCAGGATGACAGTTACCGCGCAGGTGTGCTCGGTGATGGTATCCCAACCGTTGCAGTTGAAGCAGCTGTAACCGCAGGCTGGTACAAGTATGCAGACGCCGTTGTTGGTATCGATCGTTTCGGTGAATCAGCACCGGCTGGTGAACTTTTCGAAGAATTCGGCTTCACTGTAGACAACGTTGTGAAAGCAGTCGAGTCTGTGCTGTAAGAATTTTTTTAAGTTTCAATTATTAAAAATAATCTGGAGTAATTATTATGACTATTAAAGTCGGTATTAACGGTTTCGGCCGTATCGGTCGCATGGTTTTCCGTGCTGTATACAATGAATTCGACAACATCGAAATCGTAGGTATTAATGACCTGCTGGATGCAGATTACCTGGCATATATGCTGAAGTACGATTCAGTACACGGTCGTTTTGGCGGTACAGTTGAAGCTGGCGATGGTTGCATGATCGTCGACGGCAAAACAATTCGTCTGACTGCTGAGCGTGATCCTGCTGACCTGAAGTGGGGCGACGTTGGCGCTGATATTGTTATCGATTCAACCGGTTTCTTCCTGACTGAAGAAGGTTGTCAGAAACACATCGACGCTGGTGCCAAGAAAGTTGTTCAGTCTGCACCTTCTAAAGATGGCACTCCAATGTTCGTATACGGTGTTAACCACACTGAATACGCTGGTCAGGCAATTGTTTCTGCAGCTTCCTGTACCACTAACTGTCTGGCGCCTGTTGCCAAAGTACTGAACGACAAGTGGGGCATCAAGCGCGGTCTGATGACGACTGTTCATGCTGCAACTGCTACTCAGAAAACTGTTGACGGCCCTTCTCAGAAAGACTGGCGCGGTGGTCGCGGTATCCTGGAAAACATTATTCCTTCTTCAACCGGTGCTGCTAAAGCAGTAGGTGTTGTACTACCAGAGCTGAACGGCAAACTGACTGGTATGGCTTTCCGTGTTCCAACTTCAGACGTATCTGTTGTTGATCTGACATGTGAGCTAAACAGCGAAGCTGACTATGCTGACATCTGTGCAGCTATGAAAGCCGCTTCAGAGTCTGGTGACATCAGCAAGACTCTGGGTTACACCGACGAGAAAGTTGTTTCAACTGACTTCCGTGGTGTTGGCTACTCATCTATCTTCGACGCTGAAGCTGGTATCGCACTGGATGGCACATTCGTTAAGGTCGTTTCATGGTACGACAACGAGTATGGCTATACATGCAACATGATGCGCTTTGTTGAGCACGTAGCAGCAAACTAAGCGGATCTTTTTTCCGATTACGGCGTTGATGATATTTGTCTGAATGCTCACGTACTACTCGTACGCTGCGCTTCATCCAAACATCATCGCCTTGTACTCGAAAAAAATCTCTCGCTTAGTGAAGTGACAGAAAACCAGCCCGGTTTTTTTAACCGGGCTGGTGTCTTTAAAAGAAGCTTGAGTGCTGTTTGTTAAGTAACACTATTTAACAAACATTATTCTTAAAAATCTTTCAGGAGTTTTCACTATGTCTTTCATAAAACTCACAGATCTCGACCTCGCTGGTAAGCGTGTTCTTATTCGTGCTGACTTAAACGTACCTGTTAAGGACGGCAAGGTTACATCTGATGCCCGCATTACTGCTTCTATGCCAACTATCGAGCACTGCGTAAAAGCAGGTGCGAAAGTGCAGGTTATGTCTCATCGCGGTCGTCCTGAAGAGGGCAAGGTGGACGAGGAAAATTCCATGCAGCCGATTGCAGAAGATATGTCCGCGAAACTGGGTACAGAAGTACGCCTGATCAAGGACTATCTTGATAATGCGCCTGAAGTTGCTGATGGAGAAGTCGTTCTTTTCGAAAACGTACGCTTCAATGCAGGCGAGAAAAAAGACGACGAAGCACTTTCCAAGAAATATGCAGCCTTGTGTGACATCTTTGTTATGGATGCATTTGGTACTGCGCATCGTGCACAGGCATCTACTCACGGTGTTGGTGTCGAGGCGCCAGTCGCTTGTGCAGGTATTCTACTGTCTGAAGAACTGGATAGCCTGGAGAAAGCTTTGGCAAATCCGGCGCGTCCAATGGTAGCTATCGTTGGTGGTTCAAAAGTCTCTACCAAGCTGACTGTGCTTGAGGCGCTGTCTGAAAAAGTAGACCAGCTGGTTGTTGGCGGTGGTATTGCCAATACTTTCCTTAAAGCCATGGGTCACAATGTTGGTAAATCGCTGTGCGAGAATGACCTGGTTGAAACTGCCAAGGTGCTGATTGAAAAGATGAAAGAGCGTGGCGCAAACATTCCAATCGCTACCGATGTGGTTTGCGGTAAAGAATTCAGCGAGGATGCCGAGGCTACCTTGAAGTCTGCGGATGCTGTTGAAGATGATGACATGATTTTTGATATCGGTCCTGATGCAGCAAATGAACTTGCAGAGATCATTAGTAAGGCAGGTACGATTGTATGGAATGGTCCTGTTGGCGTATTTGAATTCGACCAGTTTGGTGAAGGTACCAAAACGGTTTCCATGGCGATTGCCAATTCACCGGGTTTCAGTCTGGCCGGTGGCGGTGACACCATTGCTGCCATCCAGAAATACGATATCTACGACAAGGTGTCTTATATCTCAACAGCTGGTGGTGCATTCCTGGAATATCTGGAAGGCAAGACACTACCAGCCGTAGCTATGCTGGAAGCGCAGGCTGCAAAATAGGAATCGTAGCTCGGGATAAGAGCAGAGAACAATGCGTAGAACAAAGATAGTTGCGACGCTGGGGCCAGGCTCCAGCTCACCTGAAGTGATCGAGGAAATGATCCGCTCGGGCGTCGATGTTTTTCGTCTCAACTTCTCACACGGCACACATGCTGAACAGCGACATCGCTTCGAACTGATTCGTGAGTTGAGCGAGAAGGTTGGCCGTACCGTTGGTGTGCTGGCTGACTTGCAGGGGCCAAAAATTCGTACCGGACGTTTCCTTAATGGTGCTGTCGAGCTCATCAGGGGTAGTGATTTCATCCTCGATGCCAATCTGGGTGATGACGAAGGTACCAATGAGCGTGTCGGTATTACCTATAAGGACTTGCCTGGAGATGTAAAGGCGGGTGACCTGCTGTTACTCGATGACGGTCGGGTCGAGCTGACCGTTAAACAAGTTAAAGGTGCTGAGATACATTGCACGGTAGGCTATACCTGTGAACTGTCGGATAACAAGGGGATTAACCTCAAGGGCGGTGGCCTTTCAGCACCAGCGCTTACTGACAAAGACAAGGAAGACCTCAAGGTTGCCGTCGAGCTGGGTGTTGATTTTATCGCGCTGTCATTTGCACGCAGTGGTGAAGATGTACGTAATTGCCGTGAGCTTGTTCGTGCTGCTGGTGGTCATGCGGGTATCGTTACCAAGGTGGAACGCGTCGAAGCCATCGAAAACATGGAGGACATCATCGATGCATCAGATGTCATCATGGTGGCACGCGGTGATCTTGGCGTTGAAATGGGTGATGCCGAACTGCCCGCGCTGCAGAAGCACCTGATCAAGGTTGCGCGCAGCAGGGACAAGGTCGTGATAACGGCGACCCAGATGATGGAATCAATGATAGAGAATCCGATTCCAACCCGTGCCGAAGTGTTTGACGTGGCTAATGCCGTACTTGACGGCACGGATGCGGTCATGCTCTCAGGCGAGACGGCTGTCGGACGCTACCCGGACAAGGTGGTCAGGGCGATGGGCCGAATTTGCGAACATGCAGAACAACAGCGTGCTGCGCTGATCTCTGATCATCGCGTTGACCTTACGTTTGGCAGGGTTGATGAAGCCATCGCTATGGCTACAATGTACACCGCGAATCATCTTGATGTGTGCGCAATTGCATCGCTGACCGAGTCTGGCGCGACAGTACTGTGGATGTCACGCATCAGTTCGGGTATTCCGGTATATGCTTTATCGCGCAACGAGCAGACCCGGCGCAAGGTGACACTGTATCGGGGTGTTTACCCGATCAAGGTTG
>JARFRD010000032.1 GCA_029287435.1 Gammaproteobacteria bacterium | reverse complement strand
ACTATAGCCTCGTCAATCACACAGACACACTTTGGTGGATGCTTTGAACTCTCGGATCGTAGCCTTTGTAGCGCTCACATGTATTCTTCTGTCTATAGCCACCAGTTGCAGTACTGATGAGAGTGATACGCAATCAGCTGCCGATAGTAATACAGCACCCCTGGTTAGTGCCGGTATCGATTTAAATGTTAGCACCGGACTTCCCGTTAAATTAGACGGCAGTGGTAGCCATGATCCGGACGGTGATGCTCTGAATTATCTATGGACCATGGAATCCAAACCGCCAGGCAGCATGGCTGCTTTATCAGACGCAACGGCTGTTGATCCTTACTTTACCCCCGATCTTGATGGCATCTATGTTATCAGTCTCGTGGTCAATGATGGCACCGAAGACAGCCATGCTGAGAAGGTAACCTTTACTGCCGGGGCTACTGCTGAAAATCCACCGATAGCGGATGCAGGCTCTGACAGGAAGGTTGTGACTGGCACGCTGGTAACACTGGACGGCAGTAACAGCTGGGATCCGGATGGTGATGTAATCAGCTATGTCTGGTCACTGCATTCCAAACCATCGGGCAGTAAAGCTGCATTATCTGACGCGACCAGTGTGAATCCCACGTTTACACCTGATGTTGATGGTAACTACATCATCAGTCTTGTGGTCAACGATGGCAACATTGATAGTGGATTCGATAATGTCACTATTACTGCAGGATCGACAGCCGAAAATCCACCCGTAGCTGATGCCGGTCCTAATCAAAATGTTGTTACCGGCCTGATTGTTACCCTGGATGGCAGAAACAGCTCAGACCCGGATGGTGATGCGCTTACTTATTCATGGAAGCTTGCATCCAAACCGGCTGGTAGCGCCACTGCCTTAGCAAATGCTACAAGCGTGAATCCGTCGTTCACCCCGGATACTGAGGGGGTTTACGTGATTAACCTCATGGTTAACGACGGCCAGTTTGATAGTGATATCGATAGCGTCAGGATTACGGCTACTTCCGCTTCCTCGTGTACAGGCAACACGCCGCCCGTCGCAGATGCCGGTGATGATCAAGATGTGGTTTTAGATCTCCCGGTACGTCTTGATGGTAGAGACAGTTATGATGTCGATCTCGGTTCTTCTTCAGAGTGGCTGCTTGACTATACATGGACTTTCGTTTCAAAACCGGCAGGTAGTTCAGCGAAATTAACCACGCCGTTGAATATGTATACGTACTTTACACCCGATGTTGAAGGCGACTACACTTTCCGCCTTGTGGCGAATGATGGCTGCGTCGACAGCGCTCCGGACACAGTCGTTGTGTCAGCAACAGAATATAGTCTTGTCAGTGACTATGACTTTGTAGGCCATGAATGCGACTACTCAACAAATAGCGCAGGTGAAACGATTGCTGATATTACCTTATGGATTGTCAACAGAGGCACATCCGATCCCGGGGCTACTCTAAGAATCAGAGAAGACGATGTTTTCCTCGGAACTCATGATCACGTAGCTAAAATAATCTACGAAACACCTGATGGCGATAACAGCACTCCCTTCAGGTACGAGTTACCCAAGTTTTTTCAGGCCAGTTCCTGGACAGCATTCATTAGTGATGATGATAATGATGCATTAGACTTTGATGTGGAATATCTCGCTTGCTATTAGTCATATCGACCAAGATAGTTAATAATTAAAAGGAATACATCCAATTACAGGAAATATTCCTGTTTAATTAAGGATGATAAGGAGGCGCAAACGAATACGCGCTGCTTGCAAGTACTCGTTGTTTATTTAGTGAGGTTTGCAGCCAGTATTTCTTCCAGCCTGAGACCCGTCAACCCATTAATGGTACGCCACAGGTAATAAAAGATAGCCATCATCATCAGCATTGCAGGTATCGAGATCACCGGGTAGCTGAGCAGTGTCATTTGGCCGAGTTCTTCATTGAACGCAGTGCTGCCTGCCGGGCTGGTAACGATTACTTTGGCTAGCGTGTAGTTCATCGCCGATGAAAACAGGAATGTACCGCTCAACAGGTAAGTCGCGTTTTGCAGTCGCCTTTCAAAAGCCTTGCTATTACCGCTTTCGTTGAGTCGCTGCCTGATCAGTTCGACATTCATGAACTTCGGGTTATAGATCAGTGTTCTGATCAATGGATAGCGTGTATAAGTTGACAGCAACACGCCAATGCCGATGATCCCGGGGATGGCAGCTTCCTTGATAGCCAGCCATTGTGGGTCGAGCTGCAACAGGCCGATGCCGCCAGTCAGAACGACGCTGATCAGACCGAGCAGGGCAATAAAGTTGAATTTTCGGTATTTGGTCAATTCAAACAGCCCCCAGCTCAGCGGGAAAGCCAGTGCAACGACAAGCGCAGTGCTTGCTCCAAGGTTATCATCACCGCTGAGTTTCATCAGGATGACGGAGGGGATTACAAGACTGACCATAAGGTCAACCATTGGACGTGGCTTGTGTGTGCCTGTTGCTTGCATTGTCGAATCGTTGTTGCTCATGTTGTTTCTTGTATGGTATCTGCGTTCTACAGTCAATTATAGCCTCATTACCGGCCTGTCATCACTGATCCAGCGCGTAATGCCGTCACGCACATTGAACACCTGTGTGTAGCCCAGTTGTTCAACCAGGAATCGCGCGAGTGTACTGGTGCGGTTGCCGGTGCGGCAGATCAGAATGACCGGTTCCTGCTTGCCGATTGCAGCAGTGAAACGCTCGATGAAATCCGGCTGCAAACGGCCGCTGGCATCGACAAAAGTCAGCATTTCGCTGCCATCAATCACGCCGGTCTGACGCCATTCTTCCGGACGTCGTATGTCATAGATCGGTATGTTTTGTTCCAGCATCGTCTGCAGCTCAACATTGTCCACATTGCTATAGGGAGGTTCACTGCAGGCTGACAGTACTGCTAACAGCAGGCCAACTGTGCATACGTGCAGTAAATGTCGATATCGGTGTTTACCTAAATAACTCATGTAAATTCGAAACTCTATATAACGGTATTGGAATTACGACGCCGGGAGGCTTATGAAAGTTCAACTTGATAAATGAAAGGCCGGTTTGCACCGGCCTTTTTTAGTGAGTGATTTGATTGGTAGGTAAAATTTACATACTAATCATGTTTGCGAGGTAGATAATACCTACACAGGTTGCGATGAGGCCGCCAAAAAGATAGCCCATAACACGTTTCATTGATTCATCTGCTGTTGTTTCCATCGTAAATACCTCTGTTCGTAGTTACTGTTTTAATTAAGGATTTAAAGACGGAAACGATGATATCGGGTTGTACACTTATGAAGTATCAGAATTTTTCTGATGCATAGTAAGGAAAAACTTTCATGATTAATGGTGGGGTTTTATAACCATTAGAATAACGTGGTTTTCATTTGTCATTGCGAGGAACGAAGCAATCTATAGTAGTAAAGTTAACTACACCTGGATCGCCGCGCTATCGCTCGCGATGACGGTGTCTTTTCTTTTGTCATTGCGAGGAGAGGAAGCGACGTGACAATCTCCTGGATTACAAATTACATCCATGTAATTTGCCCTTCGGATCGCACTTCTTGCGTTTAAATTCGATCCAATCGAATTTGATCCGCTTTGCTTCATCCGGGCTACAATCAATTCTTTCATTGCGAGGAACGAAGCACTGATTTTGCTCCGGGCGTATTTGTCGCGATGACAGGTAAATAATTTTCCGGGATTGTGCGTGGTTTGGGAGATCTCTCCCGTTGGTCGAGATGACAATATTTTTCTTTGTCATTGCGAGGAACGAAGCAATCTATAGTCGTGAAGCTCGCTACAATTAGATCGCCGCGCTATCGCTCGCGATGACGATGACTTGAGACAATTATTGCAAGTGGTGGGCTGTTATAGATGAGTTGAAGATCACAGATCCAGCGCTAAGCGAAAACCAATATTACGGCTGCCTTTATGGGGATAAGATGCCAGGCGGCCTGTCGAGCTCAAGCCACCTGCAACACCGATCCATGAACCACCGCGTAATACGCGCTGCTTGCACGCCTTTTGTTCCCAGGCTTCACCATTCGACGGTGCGCCGTCATAGCTGTCGTGCCAGCAATCCTGTGTCCATTCCCAGACATTGCCGCTCATATCATGAAGACCCAGGCCATTAGCCTGCTTTTGTGCGACTGCATGTGTTTTCTGCTTGCTGTTGTCGCCATACCAGGCCAGCTTGCTTTCGTCGCTGCCGCCGCAGTATTTTTCTTTCTTGCCTGCGCTGCGGCATGCGTATTCCCATTCAGCTTCTGTCGGTAACCTGAAGCGTAAGCCGGTTTGTTCATTCAGTTTTTTCAGGAACAGCTGGGTATCGTTCCAGCTGACGCTATCAACCGGGCATTCATCACAGCCTTTGAAGTAAGAGCTGTCGGTACCCATGACCGTGCGCCATTGTTTTTGCGTGACTTCGGTTTCGCCCAGCTTGAAACCATTAACTCGAACGTTACGTACCGGACGTTCGCTTGAGTCACCGTTACGGTTGCCCATGTTATAGGAACCTGCTGGTACAGTAATCAATTGTCCCACCCGGGAATAAACCGGTCCAGCCTCAAGGCCGACCATTGTCTTTAACTTGCCCACGTCCACACCAATAAACGCATAAACACCGCCAGCGATTACCAGACCCAGCGTAGAACCAATCAGAGCGTTC
>JARFRD010000114.1 GCA_029287435.1 Gammaproteobacteria bacterium | reverse complement strand
TTGAGCCATTCTGACATTTACTTCAGTGCCTGGATCGGGCCGGTAGCCGCCATTCTTCACCCTGGTTCCTCAAATTTCTCGCCCTGCACGACTGCAAACGGCCAGAAGCCGCTATTGACTATTCAAGCACTCTGAACCCTTGATTCTTTGATTCGCTTTGAGTCTGGCAATGCGGTAACTGACCGAAGAACCCAGTACCTGCAGTATCTGATCTTCGTTTTGATCTTTCAGGTTCAGGTAACTGTTTTCTTAATCACGCTCCAGGACATCTTCGCGCTCCAGAAAGCCGGCAACCGTGATACGTATGTGGAACCTAACATTTTATTTTCTCCTTGTGATAATCGTTTATGAAAATAAAACTGTTTATCAGCTTTCAATAATAACCTGATAATATTCCCGGAATTTTTCTATGTATTATTTCACATACCTGGAGACTTACTTGAAATCGAGGATGCGTATTCCCTTGCTGTAATCTTTCTGAAAGTGATCCGGGTGTTTTGCGAAGTCATTGCAGCGCTCGAGTAATCGCTGTGCAACGCGATCACTGGACCAACGCAGCGTATATTTTTCGAGCAGGTAAACAGCCTTATTAAACTTCTGGCTGAGCATCAGGTCAAGAGCCTGGTGATAGGGCTGAAGACGCTCATCGACACTTTTACTGGCTTTGATAGGTTGGAAGATATCCAGCCCGACAGTTTTTCCCAGTACCTGCACCCGGTCCAGTCGTCTGAAATCTACAGGGCAGTCACTGATCTGGGTATGCATGACAGCATTTTTTGTATCTTCAGCGACGATCAGGTCTGCTGCGTATTCCTTGGTCAGACCTTCCAGGCGTGACGCGACATTCACCGCATCCCCAATCACTGTATAGTTGAGACGTTCGCTGGAACCTACCATGCCAGCAATTACTTTTCCGCTGCAGATACCTATGCCGATCTTTATTTCACAGCCATAGCGATCACTCGCTTCCTCGTTGAATTCTGCAACAGCCTGGTACATGGCCTGGGCTGCCTGTATCGCATGCGTCGCGTGCTTGGCATCATCGAAAGGGGCGCCAAATATCGCCATAATGGCATCGCCAATGAATTTGTCTATGGTTCCGTGGTATTTCTCGATACAGCCATTAACCCGCGCAAAGTAAGCGTTCAACAACTCCAGCAACTGGTTTTCAGACAGCTGCTCGCTGAGGAAAGTAAAACTACGGATGTCAGCGAACAAGATGGTTACCTCCCGTGTTTCTCCGCCTAACTTTACTCCCTTCTGCAACAGGTGTTCAGCCACATCATGTGAAACCGATTTATCCAGTGCCGAACGTATCTTGGCTTTCTCTGCCAGTGACTCACTCATATCATTGAACGCCTGACCAAGTTCGTGAAATTCGTCATGAGTGCGAATGGTTACACGATGGCTGAAGTCTTCATCGGCAATTGCCCGGGTGGCGCGCTGCAATGACTGGATGGGACTGGAAACACCAAGCGCTAGCAAAAAACCGAGCACAGCGGCAATAAACAGGCCGGCAAGTGCGATAACAATCATTACCTGCTTGATGGAATCGACGAATGACAATGCACTGTCAAGAGACTGGGCAACGACGAATTCGGGCGTGAATGGTATGGGTGGCAGGATATGACGAAGTAAATAGCGTTCTCCTTCGAGATTGATTTCCCGGGTTGCAATACCGTCGTAACTGCCCTTCTGCGTGTTCATAACCAGGTCCTCGAACATAAGCCGCTCATCGTCTTTTGCATCGTATGAACCTTTGTTTTCATGGTCCTGCCAGCCTGTGGCAAGGTATGCATCGTCATGGATAATGAGTAGCTCGGTACCGGTAAGCCGGCTGATAACGCGCAGCTCCTGCTCACCCAGTACACTAACCAGGACCACCGTGCCGAACAACTGGTCACCGATAAACACCGGCATCAGTATCCACTGTAACCATCTGCCGTCGAGAACGATGAGACCAGCGGCCTCTTCTCCGGCAATACCATCCTCGAAACCGGATTCCTTTCGTAGTCGTTGCCAGAAGAGATCAGTCTGATTTGAATCTGCCAGTAGTTCACCGTCACCATCGGTAACGATCATCCCGTCTGCTTGCGTCAGGGAGGGAAGGATTTCATCATGTATGATATCGTCGCAGGTCTCCCTGCTTAACAAGCGATCGGTGAGTACGTCCTGGGTAAGCTTGCTTTCGGAAGCAGTGACTAACTGCCCGTACAAGCGGTAGAAGCGGTCCTCCATTCGCTGGTTGACAATGTCCTGGGCCAGCAGCAAGCGCTGCTCGATAACAATGCGAAATTCTTTCTCGACCTCTCGGTCAACAAAGGTAAAAGCAAGACTGATAATCAATAACGCTACGAGCGCAATAATCAGGGTGAGCTTGTAGCGAAACGGGATCAGCATATGCAAAGGGGAAATGTTAACTGGCTATTTATAGAATCTGCGTGATTTAACCTTGTATTTCATTCCTTCCTTGTTGAGATGGTCCTCTATCTCCCTAACCACCCTGGTACTGGTCAGGCTGAGTTCCGGCAGAACAGTGTCTTTCTGCACAGAAATCGGCAACTCAACAAGCCCACCGTAGATGTGCCAGACTTTAAGTACGTATTCACCTGCCGGTACGCCAGTGATGCTGTAATTTCCTTTCTTGTCGGTTGTGGCAAAATACCTGTTTGGTACGACGATGATATCAAGAATCATTTTCTTGTGAATATTACAATAAACCTTGTACATACCGATTTCATCATAAACCTGGTCCCGGTATTCGCCCGTGGGGTAGCGGCCAAGGTCGAAAGTATTTTTCTTCTCGGTGCTGAAAACATAATGTTCCACCCTGTCCAGGTTATGGAACCTGACTACCTGCCCTTGCACAAC
>JARFRD010000189.1 GCA_029287435.1 Gammaproteobacteria bacterium | reverse complement strand
CTTGAGATCGCGGCGTTCGCCCGGTGACCCCGGCGTGCATTTGCGCGGCGCGCGGTTGGTCGAGCTTTTGAAGCGCGTGTTGCCGAGGCCATGCCAGCCGCCCTGGGCAACCAGTATTTTTTGCCCGGGCGCGGTGATATCGCCAATCAGTTCCTGCGTGCTGTCATCGTAAATCAGGGTACCAACGGGTACATAAATAAACAGGTCGTCACCGCCCTTGCCGGTCATCTGCCGGCCCTGGCCCTTCTGGCCGGATTCAGCAGTATAGGTACGTACATGACGAAAATCGGCCAGGGTGTTCAGGTTATTATCACCCACCAGGTAAACGCTGCCGCCATCGCCACCATCACCGCCATCAGGGCCACCCCGAGGAATATATTTTTCGCGACGAAAACTGACGACGCCGTTACCGCCGTCGCCTGCAATGGTCTTGATTGTTACTTCGTCAACGAATCGCATAATTATTAAAACTTGTTATTAACGCAGAGCCGCCAGGACACAAAGGCCGCGGAGGAATTCTCGATGGTGAAGAATATCTCTTATATTCATTGCGTTCTCTGCGTCATGGCGTGTTTGCGTTGAAAAGTTATTCATCCTAAACAAAAAAAGCCCCATTAAGGGGCTTTTTGTATGTTTGTTCGAGTATACGTGTTAAGCCGCTACAACACTGATGGTCTTGCGCTTTTTCGGACCACGGATCTCGAATTTAACATTGCCGTCTGCTGTCGCAAACAGGGTGTGGTCGCGGCCCATGCCTACGTTGTCACCGGCGTGGAACTTGGTACCACGCTGACGCACCAGGATGTTACCTGCCAGTACAGTCTGACCACCGAATCGTTTCACACCAAGTCGTTTGGATTCCGACTCACGTCCGTTACGGGTACTGCCCGCAGCCTTTTTATGTGCCATATCTAGTCTCTCTTAACCTTTGATGCCGGTAATTTCGATTTCAGTATAGTGCTGACGATGACCGGTTCTCTTCTGGTGGTGTTTGCGGCGTCTGAATTTCATGATTTCGATCTTCTTGCCGCGGCCATGCGCTTTAACTGTCGCAGTGACTTTACCGCCTTCTACATACGGGGTACCAATATTCAGCTTGTCGCCATCCGCGATCATCAAAACCTTGTCAATTTCGACAGAGGCGCCTTCTTCGGCATCCAGTTTTTCAACGCGGCACAGATCGCCTTCAGCGACCTTGTATTGTTTACCACCTGTTCGGACCACTGCGTACATGGTCTTGTCTCCAAATCGTTTACGGAAAAGCCGCGCATTTTAGCCATATTGGCGGCTTGTGGCAAGCACTGCAGCCGCCTGATTTGGATCTGAAACCGGTACTTTGCTTGACCTTGGCCGCGCCCGCCCATAGGATGCGCTTTTTTGTGTCTTTATACCCCCAAGATAAGTGTCTGAGATACTACTGAATTCCGAGGATATAAACACCCTGTGCCATGATGATATGGCAGAGGTGAACCGTGTTATTCGCGAGCGTCTGCAGTCTGACGTGGCGCTGGTAAACCAGCTCGGGCACTACATTATCGATTCTGGCGGCAAGCGCTTCCGCCCACTGCTGGTGCTGCTGTCGGCGCGCGCACATGGCTACCAGGGCCAGCTGCACCATGTGCTGGCTGCGATCATCGAGTTCATCCATACCGCGACCCTGTTGCACGACGATGTCGTCGATGAATCAGCAATGCGTCGCGGCAAGGAAACAGCCAATGAGCTGTTTGGCAATGCCGCTTCTGTCCTGGTCGGGGATTTCCTGTATTCGCGCGCGTTCGAGATGATGGTCACCGTCGACTCGATGAAAATCATGGCCATTCTGGCCAACACGACCAACGTCATTGCCGAGGGTGAAGTCATGCAGCTGATGAATGTGCATGATCCCGACACTACCGAAGAGCGCTATATCGAGGTGATTCACTGCAAAACAGCCAAATTGTTCGAGGCCGCAACGCGACTCGGTGCCGTGCTGTGCCAGCGACCGGAGAACCAGGAACTGGCCATGGCGCGCTACGGTATGCATCTGGGTACGGCATTTCAGTTGATTGATGACGTGCTTGATTACACCTCGAGCAGTGATGACATGGGCAAGAACGTGGGTGATGATCTCGCCGAAGGTAAACCTACGCTGCCGCTGATCTATGCCTTGCGCCAGGGTACCCCGGAGCAGGGCGCACTGATACGAAAAGCGATCGAAAAAGGCGGCTATGACCACATTAATGAAGTACAGGCCGTGATTCGAGATACCGGTGCGCTTGAATATACGACGTCGATCGCAAGACGCGAAGCCGCACTCGCATTAAAAGGGCTTAGCCATCTCGAAGATTCAGAATACAGGCAGGCACTGGAGTCACTGGCTTACCTGTCGGTAGAGCGCAGCAGCTAATCCCGCGTCAAGCCAGGTTTTTCAATAGCCTGAACGATGCAATCGTCGACATATCCCGCTAGAATACCCTGTTTCGGAGTGTAGCTCAGCTTGGTAGAGCACTACGTTCGGGACGTAGGGGTCGGAGGTTCAAATCCTCTCACTCCGACCAGAATGCATTCACTCCCTGTTGATCTGAACCCCTAACGACCGGGATACGCGTGACCAAGGGTATTTTATATATCATTTCGGCCCCCTCCGGAGCCGGCAAGAGCAGTCTTGTGCGCGCGATCGTGCACAAGCTGGCGGATGTCGTGGTTTCGGTTTCGCATACCACGCGTCCGATGCGCGAAGGTGAGGTCGATGGGCAGGATTACCATTTCATTGACGAATCGCGTTTCAGTGCAATGGTAGAGCAGGGAGATTTTCTGGAGCATGCGCAGGTGTTCGGTAACTATTACGGCACATCGAAGCAGAGTATTGAAGCGCAGTTACTGTCTGGCAAGGATGTCATACTCGAGATCGACTGGCAGGGCGCCAGGCAGATTCGACAGCGCATGAACGATAGCAAGAGTGTCTACATCTTGCCGCCATCAATCATTGCGCTGAAACAACGCCTGAGCAATCGCGGGCAGGATACTGACGAGGTTATTGATGCACGGATGCGCGAAGCCGTAAGCGAAATGTCGCACTACGGTGAATTTGACTATATTGTGATTAATGATGATTTTGATGAAGCCACTGAACAGCTGGCTTCGATTTTCGTCTGCAACCGCATGCTGCTGGATAACCAGCAACGACGAAATGCGGAATTACTGGCAGACTTGTTGAAAGCAAACACGTAGAATAACGCCATATACGTGGAGATTACATGAGATATGTGGGAGATATATGAATGGCACGTTTAACCGTAGAAGATTGTCTGGACAATGTTGATAACCGATTCGAGCTGGTGCTGATATCATCAAAGCGTGCACGTCAGCTCGCCATGGGTGCGGATCCACTGGTCGAACTGGAAAATGACAAGCCCACCGTGCTTGCATTGCGCGAAATTGCCGAAGGCCTTATCGATAAATCTGTACTCACAGAAGAAGTTGTACCCCAGGAAGATATTGAAGCCATGATTGAAGGTGAGCTTCAGGAAAGTGCCATGCCCATGGCGAATGCTCCTCTCGGTGACGACCAGAGTTAAGCCCGGTCTCACTCGTTTTGAAAGTACATGTCGGAAAAGGTCGCTAAAGAACCAACTTCAACAGAGAAAGATTCTGACCGTTTTCTGATATCCGACCTGTGTGACCTGGTCGGCACTTACATGGACCAGGAACAGGTCAAGCAGGTTTATGATGCTTACCTGTTCGGGGCCCAGGCCCACGAAGGCCAGATAAGGATTTCTGGCGAACCCTACATCTACCATCCTATTGCTGTGGCAAGAATCCTTGCCGAAATGCACATGGATGTAAAAAGCATCGTCGCCAGTATCCTGCACGATGTCATCGAAGATACCCCGGCCACCCAAAAACTGATTGCTACTGAGTTTGGCGACGATGTTGCCAAGCTGGTTGATGGTGTCAGCAAGCTGACGCACCTCAAGTTTAAAAACAAGATCGAGGAGCAGGCGGAGAATATCCAGAAAGTACTGCTGGCGATGTCACAGGACATCCGCGTGATCATGATCAAGCTCGCGGACCGGCTGCACAACATGCGCACACTGGATGCATTGCGCCCGGACAAGCGACGACGTATCGCGAAAGAAACCCTCGAAATTTACGTACCCATCGCCAACCGTCTCGGTATTTACACCATCAGGCATGAACTCGAAGATCGCGTACTCAAGGCACTGTACCCGATACGCTACGCGGTGCTCGAAAATGCCGTGAACAAGGCCAGTGGTCATCGCAAGGAAGTCATTCGGAAAATTGACAAGGCACTGGTGTCACGCCTCGGGCAGTTGGGCATCAATGCCGAAGTTCAGTCACGCAAGAAACATTTGTTCAGCCTGTACATGAAAATGCGTGACAAGAACCTGCCATTCGACAAGGTGTTCGATGTCTATGCAATGCGCGTAATCGTAGACTCCGTTGATGACTGTTACCGCGTGCTTGGTGCCGTGCATAACCTGTTCAAACCCATCCCCGGACGCTTCAAGGATTACATCGCAATACCGAAAAGCAATGGTTACCAAAGCCTGCATACTGCACTCTATGGCCCGCATGGGATTCCATTGGAAGTGCAGATTCGCACCGAGGAGATGGATATTTTTGCCGAGTCAGGTATCGCCGCACACTGGCTTTACAAGTCGCCCGATGATTCGGGCATGATCAGCGCGCACGCGAGAGCACGCGACTGGCTCACGGGTATCCTCGAAATGCAGCAGACTGCTGGCGATTCGCTCGAGTTTCTCGAAAACGTCAAGGTCGACCTGTTCCATGACGAAGTTTACGTGTACACACCGGATGGCGACATTATCAAGCTACCGCGCAACGCGACCCCGGTCGATTTTGCCTATTCTGTGCACACGGACATTGGCAACACCTGCGTTGCTGCCAAGCTCGATCACAGCTTTGCACCGCTGAATACACCTTTATACAGTGGCCAGACGGTGGAGGTCATCACCTCACCATCGGCACGACCTAATCCTGCCTGGCTTAACTATGTGGTCACTGCCAAGGCGCGCAGCAATATACGCAATTTCCTCAAGAACATGCAGGCCGATGAAGCCATGTCACAGGGCAGGCGGTTGCTCGATCGCTGTCTCAAGGGCCTCGGTATGCGCCTTGACGATGTGCCGCAGGAATCTATCGACAAAACGCTGGCCGAGTACGGCTTTGACACGATCGGTGACCTGCTCGAGGATGTGGGTATGGGTAATCGCCCGCCTTCACTCGTGGTCAGGCGCATGGTGCCTGAACGTATACCACACGGTGATTCCGAAGAAACACGCGAGATGAAATCACAGGCACCGCTGCCGATTCATGGTACCGAGGGCATGGTCGTATCTTATGGTAAATGCTGTTACCCGATCCCCGGCGACCAGATTATCGGTGTACTGAGCAAAGGCCAGGGTATGGTTATTCACCGTGAAGGCTGTCGGAATATCGATCCGCTGCGTTCTCAGCCCGACAAGTTTGTAGACGTTAACTGGGCCGATGATGCCGAAGGTGACTTTTCCTGCCTGGTACGTCTTGATGTATCGAACAAACCGGGTGTGCTGGCACGTACCGCGACTGTTATTTCCGACGAAGGCGCCAATATCGAAAATGTCGAGGTCGAAGACCGTGATGGCTTATACACCTCGCTGTTATACCAGATCACCGTACATGACAGAAACCACCTGGCCACAATCATGCGTCGCCTGCGCAAACTGCCGCACGTGATGACAATACAAAGATCCTGATTACCAACCTGATAACTAACTGATTCGAGATAGAACAATGGCACGCGAGATTATTGCAACCGATAAAGCGCCCCAGGCAATTGGCACCTATTCACAGGCTGTGAAAACCGGTAACACGGTTTACATGTCCGGACAGATTCCTCTGGTTCCTGAAACCATGGAAATGGTCGATGGCGATATCGAGCAACAGATTCGTCGTGTATTCGATAACCTCAGTGCCGTTGCCGAAGCTGCGGGTGGCTCATTGGCCGATATCGCCAAGCTGAATATTTTCCTCACCGACCTGGGTAACTTCGCCAGGGTCAATGAAGTCATGGCCGAATACTTCAGTCAGCCATATCCGGCGCGTGCTGCCATTGGTGTGGCCTCTTTACCCAAAGATGCCGGCGTGGAGATGGATGCGGTGATGGAGCTCGGCTAGTTTTTCCAGCTTCAGCAAGTTACCCGCGCTGTTATACGCTTACTGGCACAGCGTATTTTCGTTAATGCTAAAAGGCTTGCCGTTCAGGTAAAGCCGGTCGCCTTCCATCTCAAGCGTGAATTCCAGCGGACGCGGTCCAAGGTGGATCAGCAGTGTCGGTTTGCCGCGTAGCGGTACGATGCGATAGCGCGCCGGGGGTTTTGGCCCCTGTGTTACGGGAACCGTCACCCAGGCATAACCATTCCACACCTGTTGTTGCGTCACGGTCGGTTGGGTGTTCGCGGGCTCCTCGTCCACCACGGTGCCGTTGCTGCACAGGTTGATCGGCTTTGACACCAGTTGACCCATATTAACCGGGTTTTCTGGCACCAGGCTCTTGCCTACGATGCGGTTCTGCCAGGTCATCATCATCTCGGAGTAGTCGATCTCGACGAACTGGATGCTCTCGAACATGGCCTTGATGCGCTCCTTCCATTCATTGAAGTAGTCAGGTCTTGCCGCGCCGAGCACGACGAATTTCTGGTTGCCGTACCCTGAAAAACCGCCGAACACGCCCCTGACCCTGTACTCACGGATAGTGCCAGTGACCGGCACGAGGATGCCGGTGCCATAACTGACCGAAGCATTCCTTTCGCTGTCTATCACGTTGAGCTTGATGCCGTCACCTTTCCAGCTGCCGCCGTCCTTGAGGTCCTGTCTCAGGTCGTACAGGCGCAGATCGTAGACTGGCTTGATAAATACCGCTGCAGAGTTGTCCGGTGTACTGAAGAAACGGGTACCGTGAAATTCCGGCTTCTCGACGAGTGCGTCATCGAGCTCGATGCTGATACCAATGCTCTTGTCGGTGAAATTCGCCGCATTGCCGATGCCGACAAAGCAGCCGAAACCGAGAACGATGCTCCATGCTATGGTCGATAGTGTTGATGTGAATCTACGCATTATGTTTCCCCCACGGGTCATAACAGGTTTGTATGTCAGTCACTTCGTGAACAGGCCAGGTCGAAATCCGCCGCTATCGTGCTAACTCACTTGCACAGCTCGGTGGCGGAAATGGTGTACGGCTTGCCGTTCAACAGGAAATTATCACCCTCAAACTCCAGCTTGAGCTTTTGCTCGCGGCCGTCCCGCACGATCAGGTAGGGTGCGCCTTCCGATACGATCACATGCCATGTGCCCTGGCTCTGGTTCATGCGCTGGCCGTAAACCATCATGTTCTGTCCCGCTACCTGTCCGACTGAACCCGATTTGCGCCTTAAGGTACCGTCGCTGCACAGGTGGTAGTCCTTGTGCACCGCGCCGCCATAAAAAGGCACGCCAGTGGTCGAGCGGGTCACTTTCGCCTGTTTGTGCTCGAGCTTCTTGCCCTTGAGTCGGTCGTCCCATTCCTTGAACATCGCGCCTCGGTCGATCTCGACGAAACGCACGCTTTCAAACATCGACTTCATGCGTGGCTCCCATGCAGTCCAGTATTGAGGTTGGGTAGTGCCGATAACGAGAAAGCCCTGGCCCTGATGGCCCGAATAGGCGCCGACCACACCCCTGATCTGTGTACCACGGATCATGCCGCGTACAGGTATCAGCAGGCCGCGCCCCGATTCAATGACGGCTTCGATGGGTTCACCGCTCAATCCCAGCGTAACACCATCGCGCATGTTGCGATAACCCACGTCGCGCAGTTCTTGCAGGAATTCGACAACGCTGAGATCATGAATCTGCTTGATCATCAGCGACCCGGACTTGTCCTCTGATTTGAAGTACTGAATATCTCGCAACTGCGGCTGCTTTGACAGTGCGTCATCAACATCGATGCTGATACCAAAGGATGTACTGGTGAAGTTCGCAGCATTAGCGGCGATTCCGGCAAGAGCGAGGATAGTGCCGAGAGTGGATGTCATAAATTTACGCATTTCAGTCTCTCCGAATGAGTAAACAATACAAAACGTCTTCGCAGCGAGCTGCAATCACTAGAGAATAATAAAAGACCGGTCGCTGATGGTTGATTCACATCAAGAATAACATAGCCGCTCATCGGTTGAGGTGATTCGGGCACATATTATTAGACTCGGTTTATATTAGAGTTTGCTAACGGTTTCCTTTGGATTGTTTAGACTAAATGTCTGCTGGTGGCCAGAAGCGGACGCTGAGACTTTGAGCTTCAGGATTTCGGAAAATCCTCAATACTCGATCTAAATGTGGTGTTGAAAGCTGTCATTCATACCTGATATTCAGCCGATTATCAGGGTGTGTAATAAAAACAGTTACATACAAACTAAGATTAGATGTAATTAGCACAAATCCTGTTCGTTAATTTCGCAACCATCTCATTCTGTAGCAAGGAAGTCGTATTTATATGAATAGCAAGATCAAGGTGTTGATTATTGATGATTCAGCGACCACGCGAGCGCTGATTCGTAAATATCTCGGTGACAATTATGACTGCATCGAGGCAAGCAATGGCGAATTAGGCTGGGAAGTACTCTTGAAAGATGCCTCTATTTCTCTCGTCTTTGCAGATATGCATATGCCTGTGCTTAATGGCATGTTGTTGCTTAAGCGTATACGTGAGTCAGAAGTTGAGCGAATATCGAATATCCCGGTGATTATCATCACTGGGCGTGAAGATTCCAGTGTGGCCAAGCGCGCCTCTTACAACATTGGCGCAACGGACTTTATCAGCAAACCATTTGTACGTTCCGATATTCTGTGCTGTGCAGGCTCTTATACCTGGCAGGATAACGAAAACACTCCAATAGAAAGTGACATCGCCCAGGATGTGCTCAATGGTTTACGTGACAATCCCATGCTTTCTGAATTTGGCAACAAGGCTATATTCTTTGCTGAGCGTCAACAGATGCATGCTTCTGTTATGTACATTCAAGTAGCTGATATGGATCTGTTGATTGAGAGGCACGGCATGAAGCTAATGGAACATGCCGCCGATACAATCAATGCATGTCTCAATGAATCATTACGCAAGGAAGAAGTCGCCACGCCTGTTGGCATAGGAAAATATGCCGTTGTACTTCAGGCGACCAGTGCATTCAAGGCCAATATTCTTGCGACACGCCTGCAACAGGCCATAAGCGGCGTTTCTTTTGAATTATCCGGCCAGGCCATTCAAATCAATCTGGCAATCGGTATTACATCAACCGAATCACCCGAGAAGGCAGCTCAATTTCTTACTTTTGGAGAGTATTGCATTCAGGCTCAACACGCGCTGAATATGTCACTGGAGTATAGAAACAATCGTGTTGTCAGGTTTGATGAAACCTATGAAAAAATAGTTAAAAGTGAGTCGCCCGAGTCACCCGATACCGAGGTCAAGGTCGGATAGAAATTGATCTTCTGAGCGTCCGCTTCGGATCGAAAGCTGGCGTTAGCTTTATAAGCACGAAAGCCAGGAAGCAAGAGCTACAAATAATATGCGAAACTAGCCGCATATGACTTCAACCGTCTCAAAGCAGACAACTCCGAAATCCGAAGAGCCTTTCGAGTACCAGTCTGTTCAGGTGCTCAAGGGCGTCGGTCCTGCCGTCGCTGAAAAACTCGAGAAGCTCGGCATTTACCGGGTACAGGATCTGCTGTTTCATTTACCGCTTCGATACGAGGACCGCACGCGTGTGGTACCGATGGGCTCGCTGCGTCATGGCCAGCACGCGGTTGTTGAAGGTGTCATCGAACATGCCGAAGTGCGTTTTGGTGGATCACGCAAAGGTCGACGTGGTCGTTCGCTCTTATGCCACGTTGCCGATGGCACCGGCTCTTTGTTGTTGCGGTTCTTCTATTTCAATGCAAGCCAGCAGGCGAACCTGGTGAAGGGTGTACGCGTGCGTTGTTACGGCGAAGCGCGGATGAATAACCATCGCATCGAGATGGTACATCCGGAGTACAGGCGTATCTTTGATGACACGAACAGTGCAGTAGAAGACACATTAACGCCGGTGTACCCGAAGACTGAGGGTGTGCACCAGGCCATGTTACGCAACCTGGTGGACCAGGTCTTACAGAAACTGGATAGCCATAATCTCGATGAATACGTGCCAGCTGAAATCCTGAAGCAATACGGTTTTCCGGATCTGGCTGAATCCATCAAAACACTGCATCATCCAGCACCGGATACTGCTATCGAGTTACTCGAAGAATGCAGGCATCCGGCGCAGCAGCGTATGATTTTCGAGGAGCTGCTCGCACACCAGCTGAGTCTGCTTGCCGTGCGCCAGCGTGTTAAGCATGAACAGGCTGCAGCATTGCAGCTGGATGAACAGAAACTCGATGCGTTTCAGCAACGTTTAGGATTTGAGCTCACACAGGCACAACAAACGGTTGTTCGTGAGCTGCTCGATGACATGCGCAGCACGCAGCCAATGATGCGCTTGTTACAGGGTGATGTTGGTTCAGGTAAAACAGTGGTTGCTGCCTGCGCTGTGCTCGCAGCTATGTCCTGTGACAAACAGTCTGCTGTCATGGCGCCGACAGAAATTCTTGCAGAACAGCTATACACCAACTTTGTGCGCTGGTTTGGTGATAATGATTGCGTGTTGCTCACAGGCAAGGACAAAGGCAAGGCCCGAGAGGCAAAACTACGCGCAATCGCCGAAGCTGATGTCAACATCATTATTGGGACTCACGCATTATTCCAGGCTGACGTGGTGTTTAACGAGCTGTCGCTGATCGTTGTTGATGAACAACACCGGTTTGGCGTCCATCAGCGACTCGCATTGAAAGAGAAGGGCAGCTTTAATGGCATGTTACCGCATCAATTGATCATGACGGCGACGCCCATCCCGCGCAGCCTGGCGATGACGGCTTACGCTGATCTTGATTATTCGATCATCGATGCCTTACCCGCGGGCCGCAAGCCGATATCGACCGTGGTGGTTTCAGAGCAACGCCGCGGCGAAGTTCTAGAGCGTGTAGCACGCGCATGTGCCAATGGCGAGCAGGCTTACTGGGTGTGTACACTGGTAGAAGAATCCGAGGCCCTGCAATGCCAGGCGGCTGAAGAGACGGCAACTGCCTTGCAGGAGGCTTTGCCGGATCTGAGTATCGGCCTGGTGCACGGGCGTATGAAACAGGAGCAGAAAAATATCGCGGTTGAGCATTTCAAGCAGGGAGACATTAACCTGCTGGTTGCGACCACGGTAATCGAAGTTGGCGTGGATGTGCCCAATGCTTCGTTGATGGTGATCGAAAATGCTGAGCGGCTCGGCCTGGCTCAGTTACACCAGTTGCGTGGTCGTGTTGGCCGAGGCAGTAAACAAAGCGCCTGCGTATTGATGTACAGTTCGCCGCTGTCCGAGCGTGGCAAACAGCGACTCGCCGTGTTGCGTGAAACCAACAGCGGATTCGTGATCGCGCAAAAAGACCTGGAGATGCGTGGGCCGGGTGAGGTTCTGGGTACCCGTCAGACTGGCCTGATGCAAATGCGGATAGCCGATATCGTCAGGGACGAGGCATGGCTTGGCAAAGTCACAGCTGCATCACGTGAAATTCTCAACAAGCACCCGGACCGGGTAAAACTGCTCATCAGGCGCTGGCTCGGTACGGCCGACCGTTACGGCGCGGTTTAGACAGGTGTAATAGCCGCTTTTACTGGTAAATAAAAGCGCTCTCGTCTATTTATATATAAAGAATAAAAAGTCAGGGCCAGAAAATAATTATAAAAAGCCCCTAACAAACGGGCTATTGCCCCCTCGCAATACCATGATCGAACAGGTAATCAATAACAGCGCCATACATCAGCCTGAGCCGGCCACATACAAGGCAAGTGATTTCGCTGAACGTGTGAACCAGACGCAGATCACGCGACTGATCGAAGGCTCGGGTTTTGGCGGGCTGGTGGGTTTTATCATGGCCGTTTTGTGGGTCATGCTGCTATGGAACAAGCTGCCTCACCTTGTCTTGAGTGTCTGGCTCGGCATGATGGCACTGTTGTTTCTGTTTCGTACTATCGTGACCTATACACGGCTTTACGATCTTGAGCGTAAGCAGTTCTATGTCGAGATTGCACGGCGCTGGTACATCATGGCGGTACTGATCACCGGAGCAGGGTGGGGCATTACTTCAACCCTGATGTTTCCCAACGACCAGCTGGAGCAGACGGTACTTGCCTTTATCCTCGCGGGTGTCGCTGCCAGTGGAGTTACCCTGTCGAATGTTGCCTGGGTGTACTCCGGTTTTGTTGCGCTTGCGCTGGTGCCGCTGATGGTGCGGCTGTTTTATATCGGCGGTGAAGTCTATTACGCATTATCTGCAATGACCGGCCTGTTCATGCTGGTAATGATCATGGCTGTTTATCGCATGTACCTGGCATCATCCGATGCGCTACGTCTTGAATACACCAATGAAGAGCTGATACAGAACCTGACCGAGGCGGGTATCGAACTTGAACACATGAACACGGAGCTTACGGAAGAGATTGATTACGTGAAGCGCATGGAGAAAGAGCTAAAGCAGGCGCGAGATAAGGCTGAAGAGATGAGCCAGGCAAAAGGTGAATTCCTGGCCAACATGAGTCACGAAATTCGTACACCGATGAACGGGGTCATCGGCACCCTGCAATTATTAGCCGATACCCACCTCGAGGATTCACAAAAAGACTATGTGAATACCGCGCACAAATCTGCACAGGCGCTACTCACGATCCTCAATGATATTCTTGATCTGTCCAAGATCGAAGCAGGCAAACTGAACATCGAGCTTATTCCGCTGGATATACGCGACATCGTCAATGACCTGGTTACCCTGCATGCCATGGGTGCACAAGAGAAAGGCGTCTCACTGAGTGCTGATATCGATGGCGAGATTCCACAGGTACTCACGGGTGACCCCACGCGTATACGCCAGATACTCGCTAACCTGGTATCCAATGCGTTGAAATTTACCGACGAAGGCAGCGTTAAAGTACGCCTGAAACTGCAGTCGCTGCAAAGCAAGCAGGCAGATATTCGGTTTGAGGTGGAAGATACCGGTGTTGGTATCGAGAAAGATATCAAGGACAGGTTATTCGAAGAATTCACCCAGGCTGACGGTTCAACCACGCGTAAGTATGGTGGTACCGGTCTTGGTCTTGCGATTGTCAAGCAGCTGGTTGAAATCATGCACGGCGAATTTGGCGTCGATAGTACGCCGGGTGAAGGATCGACTTTCTGGTTCAGGCTGCCACTCGAGGTCAGTGATGAACAGGTAATTAGTGCACCCAAAGAGGAGCTCGTCGAGAGTCAGCGCCAGCTCAGGGGGCACATCCTGCTTGTCGAGGATAATCCGATTAACCAGATGGTTGCGAGCAAGATGCTGGAAAAGCTTGGTCTCGATATCATCCTCGCGGGTAACGGCCAGGAGGCCATCGATATGCTTGAGACCGAGCATATCGACGCCGTATTGATGGACTGCCAGATGCCCGTGCTTGATGGCTTTGCTGCGACACGCCAGATCAGGGAGCAGGGGCGATTTGTGGCCTTGCCAATTATTGCCATGACCGCCAACGTCATGGAAGGTGACCGCGACAAGTGTATTGACGCCGGTATGAATGACTATATCGGTAAACCCGTGGTTGCGGCCGATCTCAGGAAAACGCTCGAGCGCTGGTTAGACTGATTTCGTAATAGCACAATGTCTCTTGCGGCAGCGTCCACAAGTTCACATTCAGGTCCGATAACAGGTATCATTCGACGTCTGTTTATTTGCGGTCTTATGATTTCTTATGCGCGGGCACTCATTTCAACAACGCTGGTTCCAGCGCCGCCAGTTATTTTCCAAGAAAGTACCGCATGAAATTCAAACCTGGCTGTTTGATCCGGCATCACTGACGGCGCGCCTGAAAGCTATTTGCCCGGCTGAATTTCGCGTGGAATTGCTGTCGCAATCAATGTGCAAGCCACGGCTGGATGAACTCAGTGCGCTGGGTATGGGTGTGGGTGCGAATGCGCTGGTGCGCGAGGTTCGACTTTGCTGTGGCGATACCGGCTGGGTTTATGCCAGAACGGTGATCCCGTTTTCTACGATCACCGGCGCCCAGCGTATTTACGCCAATCTGGGTACGCGACCACTGGGGGCCATGTTGTTTGCAGACAGGACCATGCGCCGTGAAGACGTCATGGTAACCGTGGTCTACGGTGACGACCTGCCACAGCTACTGGGGCTGGATGCAGCCAGCAAGGTCTGGGGTCGGCGTTCCGTGTTTCGTGTTGGCGGCAAGCCGTTGCTGGTTTCGGAATACTATTTACCCGAATTGCTGCAGCAATAGCTCACGGCTTATTCTACTTTTTAGCCGGCTGCGCTGGTTTTTCTTGTTTGGCTGAATCGTTGATGACTGTGACTTTCTTAATCAGTATCTCGGTTTGTGGTACATCGCCTGAACCCGTAGCAACCCTGGAGATGCGGTCCATAACTTCCATGCCTTCGATGACTTTACCAAACACGCAGTAACCCCAGTTGCGAGATGTTGTTTTGCTGATGTGGTCCAGACTTGAATTATCCACAGTGTTAATAAAAAACTGGTTGGTGGCTGAGTGCGGGTCGTTGGTTCTGGCCATGGCAATGGTGCCGACCGTGTTCTTGAGGCCGTTGTCGGCTTCGTTTTTTATCGGCGGGTAGGTTTCGACCTTGGTGAAGTCCGGCCTGTAGCCGCCACCCTGGTTCATGAAGCGTTTAATCACGCGGTGAAAGATGGTGCCATCGTACTTGCCTTCACGCGCATAGCGTAGAAAGTTTTCAACGGTAACGGGCGCCTTGTCAGGGTAAAGCTCGATTAACACGGTGCCTTTACTGGTTTCCATCTTTACTTGTGGGTTTGCGGCGAAGACTGTACTACTGGTAACCAGCAGCAAAGCCAGTGCTGCGGCGCTGAACAGATTATTCATGATGACCTCGGTTTGAATTTTGTGCGCAAAATCTACAGGATTTCGCTCAGGAAGTCATGGTGCTGTAGCGGTTACAGGCTGAAATGTTTAGCCGCTGATAACGGCTTTTCTGGACAGGTGAGATTTTTCGATGCCGACGGCCCTGAGGAATAATCGAACCAGCTCGTGGCTGAGTTCCTGCAGGCTGACATCTTCGAGACGATCGAGTGGCTGTAAATATTTCTGCACCAGAGCTTCGCGCAGCATACCCTGGAACATCAGGCTTGCGGAAAGAATGGTGATTTCCCGATTCGGCATATCATAGGGCAGGCGTTCGTTGAGACTGAACTCGATGTAGTCGGAAAAACTTTTCCAGCGGTGTTTGAAAAAATCCGTGGTGGCATCACTGCCTTCGAGCAGGCTTTGCAGTTCGGTCCGCAGCAGGTCAGGATTTTCGTCAATACTTTTGATATAGACCTGGGTCATGCCGGTGAGGACGTCTTCGAAGCTGGTGCCACTGTTGATGACCATCTGCACATAGCTTTCGCGCTTGCTCGACATGGCCTGCAGTACAGCGTTATAGAGTTCCTGCTTGGACTTGAAATGGCGATAGAGAATGGCGGGGCTGACGTCAACTTCACGTGCAATTTCATCGATGGAAACGCCGTGATAGCCTTTTTCAGCAAAAAGGCCTTGTGCAACCTTGAGGATGGATTCCCTGCGTTCAGGGCCTGGAAGCCTTTTGCTCATGCGAGTTTGACCACTCCAGACCCTAAACTCCGGGGTAAAACTTAAGCAGCTTTTTTGATCATGAAGGTGAATTTACCTTCTTCTTCGCCGCTGGAAAGCAATTCATTACCTGTTTGCTTGCAGAACGCTTCAAAATCTTTCACAGAACCTGGATCGGTTGCGATGATTCTGAGGGTCTGGCCAGCATCCATGGCGGCGATAGCTTTCTTGGCTCTCAGGATAGGCAGTGGGCAGTTCAGGCCGGTTGCATCCAGTTCTGAATCAAAGTCGCTCATAGTAAACCTCTCAAAAATTTAGAAAATATGTAAACGATCACTAACATAAGTGAACGGTCACTAACTTACGCTTTCCAGGAGAGAGTGTCAAGCTGAATTTAAGCTATTTTTCAGGTTCGGTTAGCGTTTCGACCAGAGTGTGGCAAGCGCTGAGCCTGACAGGTTGTGCCAGATGCTGAATATGGCACCCGGTAGTGCAGCAGAGGCAGTAAAGTACTTGATTGCGAGAGCAACTGCAAGCCCTGAGTTTTGCATACCTACCTCTATGGCCAGGGTGCGGGCCTCAGCAGCAGGGGTGTTAAGGGCACGTGCGCAAAAATAGCCGATGATCAGTCCGGCGGCGTTATGCAGCACGACAGCAAGCAGCAGTGCCGGACCCAGCTGTGGCAGCCTGTTGGCGTTGAGTGCCACGATGATGGCAATGATAAATACGATGGCGAATACAGAAACCAGCGGGAATACATGACGCACGGGTTTCAGTGCCTTGCCCAGGTAGTGATTCATGCTGATACCGAGACTCACGGGTATGATTACCATGGTCATAATGCTGAATAGCATCTTGCCGGCAGGTACATCGATGCTGGCATCAATTAACAGCAGTGCAATGAGCGGTGTTAACAGAATGGCAAGCATGGTCGATATGGCTGTGAGTGTTATCGACAGGGCCACGTTACCCCGGGCCAGGTAACAAATGACATTTGAGGCAGTGCCACCCGGGCTGGCGCCAACCAGTACCATGCCTGCAGTGAGTACCGGACTGAGTCCGAGCAGGGTGGCGATGGCAATCGCAGCCAGTGGCATTACGCTGTACTGCAGCGTCAGTCCCGTTAGTATCAAGCCTGGCATGTTGAAAGCGCGTTTGAAGTCAGACAGATGCAGTGTCATGCCCATACCGAACATGACGACGGAAAGCAGCGGAACAATCCAGTTTTTATACTGGCTGAACAGTGCAGGCTGGAACCAGGCCAGGGCAGAAAACAGGATTGCCCACAACGGGAACAGGCGGGTCATCCGTATCAAGACGGAAGACGCAGGTACAGGCATTTAATAAAGTCTGGCAGAGATCTGCCCGTCTTCGATGCTCAGTTCTACCGGTGTCAGGTTGTCACCAACACAGGGCCCGGAAACACATTTGCCACTATCGACCTCGAACAAGGCATCATGGGTAGAGCACTGGATGAACATGTTATCCATATCAAGGAACTGGTCTTCCTGCCATTCCAGATTGACACCGGTATGTGGGCAGCTGTTGATATAAGCATTGAAAGCACCGTCCTTGTGTACAATAAATAAAGATACGCTATTTCTGCCTTCATCGATTTCGAAAGCGCGTGATCCGGGATCAGGAATTTCATCGGTTTTACACAACGGAACAATCAATTTGAACCCCTGGTTGACAGTGACACGGAAAGATAACAATCTGTAGTTTTACTGGAGCGTGATTATATCCTAGTGGCACCCATGCAGCATGATGACCTCTTATTATTCCTGAATGAAAACAGCATATGGATTGTGCTTGTGTTTGTTGTTATAGCGATCATCTGGCTGGCAATCATTGCATCGCGGATCATGCGCATGGATATGCGCTCGGAAATACAGGCCAGCCAGTTTCAAACTCTGCAGCAGCAATCGACACAGGCACGGGAAGCGCAGTTACAGAGTATCGCTGAATTACAGACAAAACTGGAGCAGCGCTTTGGTGTCATGCAGCAGGTTGTCGAAAAGCGTCTTGGCGAGATGTCGCAGTCGAATATTGAGCGCCTGGCAAAATCCAATGAACAGATTCAACAAACCCTGCACCAGCGATTGACCGAGATCAGTGGCCAGGTTGAGAAGCGACTGAACAAGGGCTTCGAAAAAACCAATGAAACCTTTACTGATGTCATCAAGCGTCTTGCGCTGATTGATGAGGCGCAGAAAAAAATCACGGAACTGTCTTCGAGCGTGATCAGCTTGCAGGAAGTACTGACAGATAAACGCTCGCGTGGAGCATTTGGTGAAGCCCAAATGATGCTGTTGGTGCGTAACATGATGCCCGAAGGGGCTTTTGCAGAGCAGCACGTCTTATCCAATGGAACACGTGTTGACTGTATGCTGTTTATGCCGGAACCAACGGGTAACCTGGCCATCGATGCCAAGTTCCCGCTGGATTCATTCAAGACCATGATGGATACCGATGCAGCCGAGTCAGATCGCAAGGCGGCGGAGCGCCTTTTTCGTCAGGACATCAAGAAGCACATCAATGATATAGCCAGTAAGTACATTATCAGCGGAGAAACGTCAGACGGTGCGCTGATGTTTATTCCGGCTGAAGCCGTGTTTGCAGAAATCCATGCTCATCAACCACAGCTCGTTGAAGAGGCTCAACGCAAGCGCGTCTGGATGGTATCACCAACAACGATGATGGCGGTTTTGACGACGGCGCGTGCGGTATTGAAGGATTCGGCCACGCGCAAGCAAATACACCTTATACAGGAACACCTGGTTATGCTGGCTGCGGACTTCGATCGTTTCCGCTCACGCATGGATAATCTCTCCCGTCATATCCAGCAGGCTAACAAGGACGTGGCGGAAGTGAATACTTCGGCGCGCAAGATCAGTAGTCGCTTCGAGAAAATCGAAAAGGTCGAGCTGGAAGAGGAAGATATTGAATTACTCGAAGGCTCGAATTCAGAAAGCTGAATGAAACAGTCTATAGTCAGTTTTAACCAGGACGATGTTGGTGACTGGGTGGCTGAAATGGCCTGTGGTCATGCAAGACATGTACGCCATGAGCCGCCCTGGCAAAATTACGCGTGGGTTAACAGCGAGCAGGGGAGACAGCAGAAAATCGGGCAGTTGATCGAATGTCGTTTATGCGATCAGCAGGCAAAGCATAATGCTGCTGGCTAGAACTCGTTCAGTTCAATGAAAGAAATGCCAATGCCATCATCGGCCACGCGCACGATAATCGCATCCTTGAAGGTGTCCTGACCATCATTCAGCGGATCGAGATAGTGGATATGCACCATCTCACCGATCGGAAATTTTGCCGGTGAATCAACTTCAATGAACATGCCGCCTTCGCTGATATCGCGAGTATTCACGATATTGTAAGGCTCATCCAGAAAGGTAAGCTCAACACTGACCTTGATCTCGGTTCTCGGATATCTTCGCTGATTCTCTGTCATGTTCTATTCGCCGATGAAGACTTTTTTATTCTTATGTACAGAATAATAGACTGCATTCGGCAAAAATACAGTTTGAGAAATGAATTTTATTTCTCAAAAAAAGGCTGATTTTATCCGTGCTGGGGTTTTAATCGGTTTCCGGGTCGAGATTTGGTTGAGGCGCAAAACCGCGGCGCAGGGTGTTTTCGGTAATGCAGTACGCATCCATGAACTGCTGCAGGTAATTCTCACCACCCGCCTTGCTGCTAGTACCGCTCATGGCGGCACCACCAAACGGCTGCCTGGAAACCATGGCGGCCGTGATTTTTCTGTTCAGGTACAGGTTGCCGACCTTGAACGCAGCTTTGGCCTGTTGCAGATGCAATGGATTGCGCGAGTAAACTCCACCAGTTAGCGCATATCGGGTACTGTTAGCTAAATCCAGCGCCTCGGTGAAATCATTTGCACGCATCACGGAGAGTACAGGGCCGAAAATTTCATTTTGTGCCAGTGACATATCCGGCGTGACATCGGTAAAGATCATCGGCGAGACAAAAAAGCCTTTGGCATTACGTTCGATATGGTTGTCGAGCAGTACCGTTGCTGATTGCTTACCCAGCGCGATGGCTTCATGGATGCGATCATAAGCCTGCTGACTGATGACCGGCCCCATGAAGTTACCGGGATCTTCAGGTGAGCCTATGCGCAGGCTCCTGGCTGACTCGACCAGGCGTTCAGTGAAAGCGTCATAGGCTTGATTGAGTACGATGACGCGGGAACAGGCGCTGCATTTCTGGCCCTGAAAACCAAAAGCAGATATCAGCGTACCGGTGACCGCAACATCGAGGTCGGCGTCGTCATCAATGATGATCGCATTCTTACCGCCCATCTCTGCGATAACGCGCTTCACATGTTGTTGACCGGGTTGTAATTGTGCGCCGATATTAATCAGCCTGGTGCCTACCTGTTCCGACCCGGTGAAGGCAATAATATGTACTTGCGGACGGGTTGCGAGGTACTCGCCTACAACTTCACCACTGCCGGCTAACAGGTTGACGACACCCGGCGGCAAACCAAGATCATGTATCAGTCGGGTAAAGCGTGCAGCGATGACGGCTGTCTGCGAAGAAGGTTTCAGCAAAGCTGTGTTGCCGGTAACGATGGTGGCAGCGAGCATGCCGGTGAGGATGGCCAGTGGAAAATTCCACGGTGGTATTACCAGGCCAACACCCCGGGCACGGAATCCGCTTGCGTTATGCTCACCCGGTATTTCCAAAATGGCATTGTGGCCCAGACGTTCGGCTTGCTCGGCATAATAGTTCAGAAAGTCGATGGCTTCACAGACATCGGCATCAGCCTCGTGCCAGTTCTTGCCGGCCTCGAGGATTTCCCACGCGGCAAAATCAAAGCGCTGACGGGATAGCTCAGCAGCTATCTTGCGTAACCATTGCGCACGCTCTCGCGCCGGCAGTTGCGACCAGTCCATAAAGGCAGCCTGGGCTGCAGCGATGGCTTCGTCTGCAAGCTGTGTACTGGCTGCACTGACAGTACCGACAACTTCATCGGGTCTGGCAGGATTGAAGGAGGTGATGGTTTCATCGGTTGAACTATCGTTACCATTGATTATCAGCGGGTAGTGCTGCCCCAGTTGTTGCCTTGTATGATCCAGCGCGGCAAGAAATTGTTGGTGATCCGCATTATCGGTGAAGCGCAACAAAGGCGTATTGCTGAAACTATCGCTAGCCTGAGTAACCGGCTCATCGCTAAACACGGGTTGCTTCAGGTTGATGATTTCGGCGTGTGGCTGTAAACCAATGTCGAGGATGCTCTGGCCGGAGCTGTTTTCAAGCAGGCGCCTGACGAGGTAGGACATGCCGGGCAGGGTTTTGCCATAGGGCACGTAGACGCGCACGCGCTGGCGTTGCTCGACCAGGGTCTTTTTCAGTGGATCGGCCATGCCATACAGCATCTGAAATTCATAGCCGTCGGTATCAACATCATGATGTTCCGCGACCGCCATGGTTGCTGCAACCGAACGCAGGTTGTGCGTGGCAACGGCGATATCAAACACATCTTTGCGAGAGAACAGGTAATCCAGGCAGCGTTCAAAACTGGCATCGGTGTTGTCCTTGGTTGACCAGACCGGTGTTGGCCAGTTGTTCTGCCTTGCGATGACCGTTTCATAATCCCAGTAAGCGCCTCTTACCAGGCGGATACCTGCTGGTGCTTCTCGCTTTTCCAGCGTTTCGGCGAGTGTTCGCAGGTCATGGTAGGTATCTTTGAGGTAGGCCTGCATGGCTATGCCGATATCGGGCCATGTTGAAAATGCAGGATCGTTCAATATGTGTATGAATGTGGAAAGCGTAATTTGCTTGTAATCATACTGCTCCATATCGATGGTGACGAACGCATCGTTTTCTCGTGCGCACTCGAGGATAGGATAGAGCCTGCTCAGAATGGTCTGTTGACTGCCATTCTGATCGGCGGCATCAATCTGCGAAAACAGCGATGAAGGTTTAACTGAAATATTCAGTCTTGGTGAGCTGCGCCCATAGGCCTTATCAAGTAGCGCATTGTCAGGCCACTGTGCGACCTGTTCAGCGAGCTCGGGTATCAGTTCCAGGTAGGCCTGCTGATACAGGTGTGCTTCGGTTTCGTTAATGGTCGCTTCACCGAGAATATCGAGAGTGAAGCTCATGCCCTTGTCGCGCAGTCGCTTGATACTGTGCGATGCCTGCAGGCGCGTCTGCCCACCCATGAATCGGCGCGATAAACCGCGGATAGTAAAGCGGGTTAGCGGTGCCGCAATATGAGCCAGCCAGGGTTCATTGCTGTGATGCAGACCCCAGCGCGCGAGTTCAGGCAGCTCCAGATCCAGATTGCCAAAATACGACTGAAGATGTTCGGTGAGATTAATATCATTATCGAGGCTGGGCAGTACATCGATAAAACGTAATGCCTGGATACGGAATTGTTCGTCGCTGGATGCCAGGGAAACGAGTTTGTCTATCCAGCCGGCATCCTTGTGATTGCGCCGTGTCGACTCAAACAGCAAATTGCCCAAGCTTTGAATATGATCTTCTATAGCCATTTACCTGCCCTTTAGCCGATTATGGCATGAACATGCTGTACAAAGCAGTTCCAGGTGGCCGATCGTCAGGTGATACAGGCCGATTCAAGCATGTGGTAGAGTGCGTATTGGTTAAATAGATAAAAACTGGCCGTGGGTAGCTTATGCGTTTCAAGCTGATTTGTTTGCTGTGTTTCCTGTCTCAGTTCAGTGTTGCTGTGAATGCATCGGATATTGAACGGGAGAAGCGGCTGGCCAGTGAAATCGTCGATAGCATTATGGATGGCGATGCCGAATTTCTAAATGCAGATGGTCATGAGTTTCTGGCTATCTATACCGAGGCAGATGAACCAAGAGGTGGCGTTGTTATCATGCATGGTCGTGGTTACCATCCAGACTGGAGTGATGTAGCCAACCCATTGCGCGTTGGTCTTGCAGAAAATGGATGGAATACCCTGTCGATACAGATGCCTGTACTGGACAAGGAAGCCAGGTTTTATGATTACCTCGAGATCATGGAAGAAGCCGGCCCACGCATCGAGGCAGCGATTGATTTCGTGCAAGACCAGGGGAATGAAAAGATCGTATTGATCGCACACAGCTGCAGTGTTCATATGGCGATGGACTGGATTGATAGAGGCTTGATGCACGACGTCGATGCTTTTGTCGGTATTGGCATGGGCGCGGTTGATTATCAGCAACCGATGAAAAGACCTTTTCCACTGGACAAGATGCAGGTGCCGGTGCTTGATGTATATGGTGAGGATGAATTTCCTGCCGTGTTGAGGAGTGCACCTGAAAGACTGGCTATGATGAGGAAAGCGGGCAATCCAAAATCAAAACAGATGACGGTGCCGAATGCGAACCACTACTTTACTGACCAGGGTGAAGCATTGCTCGAAGCCATAACGCCCTGGCTGCAGGATTTGTAAGCCTGGGAACATGGCATGACGCCACAAGGAAAACCAGACAGCCAGCCAAAACTTCTTGTCGAACGACGGTTTCTGCCTTTCTTTATCACCCAGTTCCTGGGTGCATTTAATGACAACGTTTTCAAAAATGCGCTGATCATCCTGATTGCATTCCAGGGCGCGCAGTTCACTGATATTAATACGCATACCCTGACCAACCTGAGTGCGGGCCTGTTTATCCTGCCGTTCTTCCTGTTTTCGGCGACTGCGGGTCAGCTCATCGATAAAACTGAAAAATCATTGTCCATGCGGCGCATAAAAATGCTCGAGATCGTGATCATGCTGTTTGCTGCCTGGGCTTTTATCCAGGGTGAGCTGTTCTGGTTGATTGCGTTGCTGTTTCTGATGGGGTCACAGTCGAGTTTATTTGGCCCTGCAAAATACAGTTATATTCCACAGCACCTGGATGATAGCGAGTTGATTGCAGGCAATGCCCTGGTGCAGATGGGTACCTTTGTTGCGATACTGATTGGTACCATGGCGGGCGGACTGCTGATTGCGGAAGAAGAAGGCCGCACGATGGTTTCTATCGTACTCGTGGTTATCGCCATACTGGGCTTTATTGCGAGTCTGGGTATTCCGAAAACACCTTCGCCCTGTCCTGATCTCAAGATCAACTGGAACGTATTTACCGAGACCTGGCGCAATATTGCGTTTATTCATAGCAATCGAGTGGTGTTCCTGTCGGTACTGGGTATTTCCTGGTTCTGGTTTCTGGGAGCGACTTACCTGGTACAACTACCAAACTACACTCGCCTCACGCTCGGTGGTAACGAACAGGTTGTTACCCTGCTGCTGACTTTATTCACCATTGGTATCGGCACGGGCTCATTGCTGTGTAACTGGTTGTCAGGGCAGAAGGTCGAGATCGGCCTGGTGCCTTTTGGGTCGATTGGCTTAACCGGTTTTGGTATCGATCTGTTTTTTGCCCAGCCTGTATATACCGGTAGTGAATTGATGGGGTTGATGGCCTTTGTGCAGCAGGCTCACAGCTTGCGCATCATTCTGGATATTGTACTGCTCGGTGTATTCGGTGGCTTTTATATCGTGCCGCTGTTTGCGCTGGTGCAGCAGCGCAGTGATCCAGAGCATCTGTCACGTGTAATCGCCGGCAACAATATTATCAATGCACTGTTTATGGTGTTGTCAGCTGTGCTGGCCATCGTCCTGTTGAATGCTGGTGTGACTATTGCCCAGCTGTTCCTTGTTATCGCAGTATTCAATGCTGTCGTGGCACTCTACATCTATACCCTGGTGCCGGAATTCCTTATGCGGTTCCTGGTGTGGATACTGATTCATTCTGTTTACCATGTACGCAAGCGTGGTCTGGAAAATATACCTGACGAGGGGCCTGCCGTGCTGGTGTGCAATCACGTGAGTTATGTCGATGCGATGATCATTGCGGGTTGTATCAGGCGTCCCGTGCGCTTTGTCATGCATCACAAGATTTATAAGCTGCCGCTGCTGAATTTTGTTTCACGCACTGCGCGCGCGATTCCGATTGCCGGTCGTTTCGAAGATGAGGCCCTGATGGAAAAAGCTTTCAAGGAAATTGACCAGGCACTCAAGGATGGCGACCTGGTGTGTATCTTCCCTGAAGGCAAGCTCACGGCTGATGGTAACCTGAATACATTCCGCCCTGGTGTTGAGCGTATCCTCGAGGCGAACCCGGTACCGGTTCATGCCATGTCGTTATATGGGCTCTGGGGCAGTGCGTTCAGTCGCCACAAGGCCTTTATCCTGTGGCGCATCATCATGGGTATTCGCTCACGTATTGATTTTATGATTGCAGCTTCGATCAAACCGGAAGATGCGACGGCCGCCGTGTTGCAGGAAAAGGTCGGCGAAATGTTGACGGCAAGTGCAAAGCAGCGCGGTTATTAATGAACAGCTGACGGTTGGCAGTCGGTGACTTTGGGAGTAATCGATGACGGGTGACGTATGCGCATGTAGTATTTTGCGGCGTGCTGATCCTGCCCGTTTTCTTTACTGCTTTGTTTGATCGGATTTACCCAGCCGCGGACGATAACCTGTTTGCCTTTGAGTGAAAACAGGTGCTGCGTATCAAAACTTTCAAGGTTTGCTGACCGAACGCCGATCATAAGATCCTTGCTGAACAGCCAGACACCCTTGCGAGTCTGACTCACGTGCTCAATGATGCCACTGATAATCTGAAATCCTCGGGCTTGATCGATTTCATCTGAGCTTATGATGGCTCGTGGATTTGACCAGATGCCATTTTCATTACAGCGTGCTAGCTGTTCAGTTGCGAGGTAGCAGCCGGCGAAAGTGTCATTCGGCGGGAAAGTGACAGCGTAAGCCAGGCCCCTGGCAAGCAGAGCCTGCTGCAGATTTTCATCGGCATCGGAAACAAGATGCGCCAGTGTGCGTTGATAACGGTCATGACGCTGTTTGCCATAGATGAGGCCAACCCGGTTGTCACTGTTTTTAATGGCACTAGATAGTGCCTGGCGTGCTGCTTCGGCATAAGGCTCTGCGGGCAGGTCATCACGTTCGCGTTCAGGTGCGTTGATCCCGATCAGGCGAACCTTGCGCCCATCCTTGAGGTGTACAGTATCGCCGTCATGTACGTAGCGGATGATGACCTGTTCGTCAGGTTCTATCGAGGGGCAGGTGGCAGCGGATACGACTAACGGCAGGCAGCCGAGCGCGAATAAAAAAAGGCGCCTGAGGGCGCCTTCTTTTGAACTCAACCGTGTGCGATTGACGATCAGGACTACTTGCCACCGCCAAAACGTTTGCGGAACTTGTCGATCTGACCAGCTGAGTCAAGAATCTTCTGTTTTCCGGTGTAGAACGGATGACACTGGGAGCATACCTCGATGTGCAGCTCGTCTTTGCCCATGGTTGAACGTGTACCGAAGCTGTTGCCACAGCTGCAGATTACGCTAACGTCTTTGTATTCCGGGTGGATTTCCGGTTTCATCTTCGCTTCCTCTCCGTTTCCGGCAAACTCTCTAAAAAGGCGGTGTATTCTACATGCCCGGTCTGTGGCTGGCAAGCGCCATGATAGCAGCATAAATCGGGTGTAAGGCACGGTTTTTCGGCGAAATAACCAATAATTTGCTACATAATACATAATCAATACGGATCACCCCGAACTAACGGAATTTTGTCCATGAAATCAACCATCGTTTCCATGCTGATCGTACTGTGCGTGATGGCTGTCGTGCCCATGTTATTGATTGGCGATAATGACCTGCTCGCAAAATTCGGCCTGGGTGGCAGTAATGGTGATTTCGAGGACCTGCGCAACAAGACGCCGAAAAACCTGACCAATGTAACCACCGACGAGAAGGTGATGGTCTACAAGTGGCGCGATGAGAACGGCATTATGCAGTTCACCAATACACCGCCGCCTGAAGCCCGTAATGTAGAAGCCGTGGAACTGACGCCAAACATCAACATTGTTAAAGCCGTCGAAGTGCCGGAAGAGGAGCCGGAAGCACCTAAAGCCACCGGCCCCAGGGTCATGGCGACAGGTAATCCCTATACGCCAGGTGGCATGAAGGACATGGTTGATACCAGTTCAGCGATTCAGGAAAGCATGAATGCGCGCCAGGCAGAGCAGCAGAAAATGATGGAGCAGATGTTTGGTAAGCAGTAGTGGCTTCACCGTAAAGGGGCGAAGTACGCAAAGGTTTTTCTGTTCACCGCAGAGGCGCGGAGACGCAGAGGGTTTCATAGATTGTCATCTCGACTCAATATTGTCATTTCGACCGCAGGGAGAAATCTCCCAAACGTTCTCATGTTGTTCAGGAGATCTCTCCCTGCGGTCGAGATGACAAAAAAACAGGGCGAGATAACAACAATGATAAATCTATGTGCACTCTGTGCCTCCGTGGCAAATACATCAACAAAACCTTTGCGTACTTCGCGCCTTTACGGTGAATAACGCTTTTAATGATTTTCAGGGAACCAGCTTTTCCAACACTTCATTCAGAAAGTCATAGCCACGCTTACTGGTTTTCAGTCCCTGATCGCCGATATCAATCAGTTCCGGATCGATCTTGCTACACACCTTGATCAGCTCGTTCCTTTCGAGCCCGGTGCGCTGCTCAAACAGGTCAAAATCAAATCCCTTTTTCAGGCGTAATGCATTCATCAGAAATTCAAACAGGATATCTGACTGGTCCAGCGTACTTGTTCCTGAACGGGATTCACCTTCAGTGGTGTGCTTCATGTACGCCCGCGGCTGCCGGTGCTTCCAGCAACGGTTTATTTGTCCGTTATCCTGATCTGTGAGCTTGCCGTGGGCACCTGCACCGATGCCGATGTAGTCGCCAAACTGCCAGTAGTTGAGGTTGTGGCGGCTTTCCTTGCCCGGTTTTGAGAAGGCCGAGACCTCGTACTGGCTGTATCCGTGGGTGGACAGTAGTTGATGACAGGCCTGCTGCATGTGCCAGCGCTTGTCATCATCGGGCAGTTGCGGTGGGTGTTTGTGGAAATAGGTGTTCGGTTCAATGGTGAGCTGGTAATGCGACAGGTGCTCTGGTTCAAAACGACACGCGGTTTGCAGATCGGCGATGGCTTGCGCGGTGGTCTGCCCGGGCAGGCCAAACATCAGGTCCAGGTTCAGGTTGTCAAAACCCGCATGGCGCGCAGTATCAATTGCACGCATGGCTTCGTTACTGTCGTGAATGCGGCCCAGTGCTTTCAGCTTGCTGTTTGCGAAACTCTGGATACCGATGGACAGCCGATTAATACCGGCTGAGTGATAGTCCTTAAATTTCTGCTGTTCGAAAGTGCCAGGATTCGCTTCCAGCGTTATCTCGATATCGTCAGTCAAGCTGAAACGCGAGGCGATACCGCTCAGAATATTGTCCAGGGCGGTAGCTGACAGCAGGCTGGGGGTGCCGCCGCCAAAAAAAATACTGTTGAGATCACGTTGTCCGGTTGATGCGCGCTCCTGGTCAAGGTCCTGCAGCAGGGCTTTAATATACGCGTCTTCCTCGAGCGAATTAGCCGCTTCGTGCGAATTGAAATCGCAGTAAGGGCATTTGCGCACGCACCAGGGAATATGCACGTAAAGAGTTAGTGGTGGTACTTGCAATAGCGACAAACTAGTTGATCCAGTGGGGTATATCCTGCGCCTTTAGAAAGGCTTCTGCCTGCTTGCCCTGCAGCAGCGCCATGGTAGACAACATACCGGCTTCGATACAGGTGGGTGCTGCGACACTGATCGTATGCGGTGGATCCTCTACCGGCCAGCCCGTTTTCGGATTCAGCACGTGGCAGTAACGCACGCCATCTTTCTCCAGGTAACGATGCTGGTCGCCGCTGGTTGCCAGTGCGCCCTGTTGCAGCTGGATCACGCCGACCGGGGCATCCGGATCACTCGAGAGACGGCCGATTGTCCATGCCTGTTTATCGTTTCTGGGGCGGGTGATTGCCAGGTCGCCGCCAAAATTAACCAGCACGCTGATATCGGACATGTCGCGCACGCGCTGGGCACAACGGTCGACAGCATACTCCTTGCCGATTCCGCCAAGATCAATCTCCATACCCGGTAACAGCTGAATCCGGGGTGGTGTCCAGCTAACTTTTTCCCAGCCGATGGTTGGCAGCAAGTTATCGATCTGCTGCTGTTCTGGTATGTTGTCACTCTGGTCAAACAACCATGCACGACGCAATATGCCCGAAGTTACATCAAACATGCCATCACTCATTTGATAGAGCTGGTCAGAGAAGTCGAGCAGGCGCGCGGTTTCTTCATCAACCTCGACTGCTTCACCATTCGCGCTGTTGATACGAGAAATAATATTGTCGTCGCGGTATCGGCTGAACTTGTGCTCGATACGCCAGGCTTCGTTTGCCACGGTTTCTAATATGGCTGCTGCCTCATCTTTGTCTTCCGTTTCCATGATGACTTCGCACGGGCTCGCCATGGCCTTGAAGGAGCCATGCCAGTTGCCTTGCTTGTGTTCCAGCCGGGTTGATTGCATAGATAAATGTTCACCTGGTTATTTGAGCCAGGATATTTCAGGG
>JARFRD010000176.1 GCA_029287435.1 Gammaproteobacteria bacterium | reverse complement strand
GTCATCGGGTATCTCGAATCCCTGTGGATACTTGACCTGCTCATTGCGTCCAATCTTTACCGTACCCAGGCCCAGCGGGCTAACATGGATACCGGTTGAACCCAGCGGTCTTAATTCCATCTTGCTTCCTCGCACCAGGGGTAATCTGCGAATGTCGCTTCTGGCCAGGCCGGTAGCTCACCACCCGTAGCTTCAACCTTGTCAGCTTCCAGCATGTCTACAATTTGTTGCGCCAGTAACGGTGCCAGTGCCAGCTTGGTCGGCCAGGCAACAATGACATTATCATGCTGTTCTGTATAGCAGGTGTCCGGCCGGTGGCCGTCAGGATGCCTGACTTCGGCACGATCAATATCCAGCACCGCCCATTCGGTATTATCGAGCGATTGCCACGGGATCAAGCTTGCAACTTCCTTCTTTGCCATTGCGATTTGTTCTTCATCACTACGATTGACGCCCGCTTCAGCAAGTTCCCCACCCAGATACCAGACGATGTTACCCATCGTATCGGTATGCGAAGTGATCGTGATGCGCGGATTAATACCGGCACCCATGCAATGCGCAAACACCTTTTCGCTTAAACCACCTCGCATCATCACCATTTTAAGGGGACGCAACTGCATCGCAGGTGCGCTCAATCCAGCCTTTTGTATTAGATCAGCATTACCCTGCCCGGCCATCAAGACCAGCTTTTTACAGCTAAAGCGGTAATGCGTACCATCAGCGGCATCAACCTCGATGTTACCGGGACCCCGGCTAATGCTTCCAGGTTTGATATTCAGAATGGCGTGGATGATTGGCGACGCGATTGCACGCAGCACACTGAGGGTATCGAATACCGGCTCATCCAGACGAAGGATATTGCCTTTGAAATCCTTGTGCTGAAAAATACCCGGGCGCTCATGCGGCTCCAGTTCCATGGTGCGCGCCCGCATGACCTTACTTGCGAAGAAGCCGGTTATTTTTGAAGCCAGGCTGCCGGTTGACCATAGATAATGGGCATCGGATATTAATGTTGCTTGCTGCAGATCAATCTCACCTTTGCCTTCGAGGCAAGCGCGCCAGATAGATGGCATCTCGGAAACAGCTTCGGATGAAGCTGTCAGCTTACCGGTGAGTGCGTACTTGGTGCCGCCATGGATAATGCCCTGCGCATAACGTGTCTGCCCCGCGCCCAGTGCTTCAGTTTCCAGCAATACGGCGTTATAGCCCTGCTGGCGTAACCGCGCGAGTGTCCACAGGCCTGCAATACCGCCGCCCAGGATCACTGCATCGACTTCAACCTGAGTAGTAATGACCTACTCCCGCGATCTGTCGCGAATGGTGCCGATAATTTCTGTGGTCGATACACCATCAACATAAGAGAGCACCCGAACCTCACCACCATTCTCGCGCACACATTCACCACCGGGTATCTTGTCGGGATCGTTATCGCCACCCTTGACCAGGATATCGGGCAGAATTTCACAGATCAGGCGCGTCGGCGTTTCTTCTTCGAAGGGTAGCACCCAGTCCACACATTCAAGTGCAGCGAGCATGCGCATGCGGTGCTCGAGCGGATTCACCGGGCGATCTTCACCCTTGAGGGCGCGTACGGTTTCATCGATATTCACCGCCACGATCAGGCGGTCACCCTGATCATGAGCCTGTTGCAGATAGGTGACGTGACCGGCATGCAGAATATCAAAACAGCCATTGGTCATGACCACGGTTTCACCACGCTGACGACATTGCTCGATAGCGGTAAGCAGTTTTTCCTTGCTGATGACACCGCGAGGTACCGCGATGTGCTTATGGATCTCCTGGTAAAGCTCTTCGATGGTTACACTTGCTGTACCCAGCTTACCGACAACAATACCCGCTGCGAGGTTAGCCAGCGTTGTCGCATGCTTCAAATCTTCACCCGCGGCAATGGAGGCAGCCAGTGTCGAAATCACGGTGTCGCCGGCACCGGTAACATCGAAAACTTCGCGCGCGCGTGTCGGCTGATGATAGGCATCGCGGCCACTCTCAACCAGTGTCATACCCTGCTCACTTCGGGTAACCAGTAATGCACCCAGGTCACACTGTTCGCAAAGCTGTTCTGCTTTATCGATAAGATCCTGATCATCACTCACCGCACCGACAATGGCTTCGAACTCGGACAGGTTTGGTGTTATCAAGCTTGCACCTGAATACTTGTCGAAGTCGTTGCCCTTGGGATCAACCAGGACCGGGATCTTTTTCTCGTTACACAGTGCAATCAGTGTCTGCACGTTGCGTAAACCACCCTTGCCATAATCAGAACACACCACCACATCATGATTATCCAGCAGTCTCGCAAACTCGGCTTCCTGTTCGGACAGGTCCTGGCCAATGAAACCGTCTTCAAAATCGAGTCGAATCAGTTGCTGGTGACGACTGATGATGCGCAGCTTGGTGACCGTGGCATTTTCAGCCAGGCGCACAAATCGCGTATTCACCCCGGAATGCTGCAGCTGCTGTTCCAGCGCATTGGCCGCTTCATCGTCACCGGTCAGTCCCAGTACGGTACATTGGGCACCAAGCCGCGCGATATTCAGGGCAACGTTGCCGGCACCGCCCGGGCGCTCTTCAGTATCGCTGACGTGCACCACGGGAACCGGTGCTTCGGGTGAGATACGTGAAGTCGGGCCATGCCAGTAGCGGTCGAGCATGAGATCACCCACGACCAGCACGCGGGCTTTGTCAAAATTCGGGATAGCAATATGCATTCAAACTCGTAGGGTGGGCATTGCCCACCGAACTGAAAAGGTGGGCAATGCCCACCCTACATTTATACCAGCGTGCAAGGTCAGTCCTTTAGCACGTATTCAGCACCACAGTAAGGACATTTTGCAGAACCGTGGTCTTCAACAGGTATATAGACCTGCGGGTGCGAGTTCCACAAGCTACTCCCGGGCATCGGGCAATGCACGGGAAGATCATCACGCGTTACTTCATAACGCGTCTGCTTGTTGGGTGTATCCAGCCCCTCTTGGGTGGCCGTGTGCGGATTTGGCATGTTTAGCTCCGTTGCTATACGTACTTTAACCATTCCGGGTGCAAGCCCAGACGACCATGTACACAATCAAAGTACGTGGATTGCAGTTTTTCGGTTATCGGACCGCGGCTGCCGTTACCGATCACGGTAGTATCGATTTCCCGAATCGGTGTTACCTCTGCCGCAGTACCTGTAAAGAATACTTCATCTGCACCATATAAATCATCAATGGTCAGTTTCTTTTCGACGACATCATGGCCTGCTTCGTTGGCCAGGGTGAAAATAGTATTACGCGTGATACCATTGAGCGCCGCTGTGAGCTCGGGTGTATACAACACACCATCATTGACCATGAAAATATTCTCACCGCTTCCCTCTGCGACATTACCTTTGGTATCGAGCAACAACGCTTCGTCATAACCCTTGCCTAAAGCTTCATCCAGTGCCAGCATCGAATTAATGTAGTTACCGTTAGCTTTTGCGCGGTAATTACTTGGATGCAAGTCAATTTTAAAATAGGATGACTTGCAAATACGTATACCATTCTCCAGATTTTCCTTACCCAGATAAGCGCCCCACTCCCAGGCAGCGACGATAACATGCACCTTGAGGTTGTCAGCGCGCAAACCCATACCTTCAGAACCATAGAAGACCATCGGCCTGATGTATGCAGACTCAAGGTTATTCTCGGACACCGCACGACACTGCGCTTCGTTCAGGGTGTCTTTATTATATGGAATTTCCATATTCATGATTTCCGCGGACGCGTACAGGCGATCGGTATGTTCCTGCAGGCGGAAAATCGCGGTGCCTTTTTCGGCACGGTATGCACGCACGCCCTCGAACACACCCATGCCATAATGCAGCGTGTGTGTCAGTACATGCACCTTGGCTTCACGCCAGGGTACCATTTCACCATCAAACCAGATGACGCCGTCTCTATCGGCCATGGTTTGCATATCAATCTCCTACATACAATCGTGTTTAATTCTAAAAATAGTCAAGTCACTGCGACCGTGACACAACCAGCCGGTTCCAGATTTCAGTTACCCGGTCACGGTGCGGTTGCAGTTGCTCGCCAATATCTTCCGGCAAAACGACCTGCAAGGCCTGCTTGTTGGTCTGCTGCCTGAACAGTTTGTAGGCCGTAGACAGCTCATCGACCTCGGCCGGGGTAAACCAGGCGTCAGACTCGTCGATTTTCGAAAGCAGTTCCAGAAATTCCAGCGTTGACGTGACCTGTAACAAATCCGGATATCTGGCAGCGCGCAACAGCATGCCAGCCTGTGCGGTAAATTCGATATCCACCATGCCACCCGGATCCTGCTTGAAATTGATACTCGAGGCATCCTTGCTACCCAGGTGCTCGCGCATTTTTTCACGCATTTCGACCACATCACTGCAGATTTTGGCGGTATCACGCTCGACTGCAAGCACAGACTGACGGATTCTAGCAAATTCCTGCCTGACTGGGTCGCTTCCGCTGACTGGCCGGGCCCGTAACAGTGCCTGGTGCTCCCAGGTCCAGGCCTTGTTCAGCTGATAATGCTCGAACGCCGCTACACTGCTGACCATCATGCCGGCACGGCCATCAGGGCGCAGACGGGTATCTGCTTCGTAGAGGATACCTGAATGCGTTCGCGTGCCCAGCAGGTGTATGATTTTCTGTGCCACACGGCCGAAAAACTGGCTGTTATCGATGCTTTTCTCGCCGTTGGTATACTGCTTCGTACCCGAGCTGTCATGCAGGAACACGATATCGAGATCGGAACCATAACCCAGCTCAAGGCCACCCAGCTTGCCATAACCGATGATGCACATGCCGGGGTGGTATTCCTTATCATCGATCATGCACACCGGAACGCCATGACGCCTGCACACAGCAGTCCAGGACAATTCAAATACCTTATCCAGCACGACTTCGGCAATGGTGCTCAGCTTGGTGCCAACATCCCAGATTTCGTGCACATGCAGCACGTCGGTCGCCGCCAGCTTGAAACTGGCAGTACGCCGGAACTGACGCAGGCGCTCCATCTGTTGTTCGAGATCGTCTTCATCGACATGTGACATCAGGCGATCAAGTTCGATAGCCATCTGCTGCCTGTCATCGATGCGGAACAGCTCTTCTGAATTGAGTAATTCGTCGAGCAGGATCGGGTAGCGCGCGAGCTCGTTTGCGAACCACTGGCTGGCCGCACACAGATCGAGCATTTGCTGCATTGCGCTCGGGTACTCGAGCAACAGGCTGAGATAAACAGGGCGACCGACAATGGCACTGACGATTTCGAGTACACGATTGAGCAAAGTAACCGCGTCATCATAAGCGGCCATCTTTTCCAGTACCTTGAGCAACAGCTGCTGGATACGGCGCAGGTTGTCACCGGACTGCGTACGGATACGTGCCGATCCGATGAACTTGCCCAGGGCATCGATGACACCCTCGATATGGCTACAACCGGCATCTTCCAGCCAGGCTGCTATGCCGTCAGCGTCTTCCCTGTTGGCCCAGAACAGCTGTAAGGATTGCAGCGTGCCGCTGTCAGCTTTTTCCTCGGTCGAAATCACGGTGCTGAATACCTGGCTCACGGCCTGGCGGTGCTGATCCAGTACTTCAACAAGTTCTTCCCAGCTGTCATAGCCCATGCCCAGTGTAATACGTGCTTGCGACAGCTCATCTTTAGGCAGGCTGTGGGTTTGCATATCGCGTTCCATCTGCAGCCGGTTTTCCACCTTGCGCAGGAACAGGTAACTTTCTACCAGGCGATCGGCTTCCGCCTGTTCGATGTGGCCGTACTCGGCGAGCAGTGGCAGCACGCTGAGGATGCCACGGATCTGCAGTTCCGGTACCGGACCACCACGGATCAACTGGAAGGTCTGGCCGATAAACTCGATTTCACGGATACCACCACTGCCCAGCTTGATGTTGTCCTTCAGGCCCTTGCGCCGCACCTCGGCTTCGATCATACCTTTCATTTCACGAATGGCTTCAAATGCACCAAAGTCCAGGTAACGACGGAAAGTGAACGGGCGCAGCATGGCTTCAAGCTGGCGCGCATCCTCATCCCGACCGCTGATGACCCTGGCCTTGATCATGGCATAGCGCTCCCAGTCCCGGCCCTGCAACTGGTAGTAAAGCTCCATGGCATTAAAGTTCATTGCCAGCGGACCGCTGTCGCCATTAGGTCGCAAGCGAGTATCCACGCGGTAGACAAAGCCGTCCTCGGTAATCTGGTCGAGCACCTGCACCAGCTTTCTGCCCAGGCGAACAAAAAACTCGTGGTTCGACAGATGCCTGCCGCCTTCGGTATTGCCTTCCTCGGGATAGAAAAAAATCAGGTCAATGTCGGAAGAAAAATTCAATTCGCGTCCACCGAGCTTGCCCATGCCCAGCACTACCATCTGCTGTGGCACGCCGTCTGCATTTTTGGGTATACCCAGCGATTTAGTCATTTCTGTGTATACATGCTGCAGGCTGCGATCGACCATAGCCACTGCAAGGTCACTGACCTCATGCAGGATCTGCTCAACATCGACGTAACCGGCCAGATCACGCCATGCGATACGCACCATTTCCTGCTGCCGTAACTGGCGCAGGCAACGCATCAGTCCATCGTCACCGGGCTCGGCATCGTTGATCGCCTCAGTAACCAGTTGTGCATACTTTTCCGCTGAGCGATCAGTATCGAATCCTTCTTCAGCAAGCTGCTGCAGTAATTCGGGGCGTCGTATACATGACCTGGCAATATACTCACTGCAGGCCCATACTTTTCCAGTCTCAGCCAGGTCCATGAGTTCAGTCTTGATGCCTGCCTTTTCACAGGCAACTTCCCAGTCTTCCCAGTAGGCAGACACCGTCTGTTGCAATGCTGGTGGAACCGATGAAAGTAGTTTTTCGGGTGCAGAATCCATAGTGAATATTGTTGTTATTTCGCCTTGCTATAGCTTGCGTTTATTGAGCGCGATTGTAACTGATCCGCATCAAAGCATTAATCAATAGTTGGCAGCAGATACACATTGCCACGCATGGAGCATCGGCTTTATAGTGGACGCATGATAATGCCACCGCCAAAACTATCGGGACTGTTGCAACAGCTGATTGCACTGCCATCGATCAGCTGCACAGACCCCGGAATCGACCAGGGCAACCTTGGCGTGATCGAGCAGCTTGCCGACTGGTTCGATGCGCTTGGCTTTGCCACTGAAATCCAGCTGATTGATGCTGAACGCAACAAGGCCAACCTGATTGCAACCATCGGCAGCGGTAACGAAGGACTGGTACTCGCGGGACATACAGACACCGTGCCTTATGATGCAAACCGCTGGCAGTTTGATCCATTCAAGCTGACTGAAGACAGCCAGCGTTTTTACGGGCTCGGCACCGCCGATATGAAATCGTTTTTTGCGCTGGTGATCGAAGCCATTCGTGAACTTGATCCGGGCACACTAAAGCAACCCCTGATTATCCTGGCCACGGCAGATGAAGAGACCAGCATGAGCGGCGCCAAGGCACTCACGGCCAAACACCTGCCGAATGCACGTCATGCCGTGATTGGTGAACCCACAAGCTTAAAACCGATTCGTATGCACAAGGGCATGATGATGGAGTCGATCCAGCTTACGGGTCTGGCCGGTCATTCAAGCAATCCGGATCTCGGCAACAGCGCACTCGAGGCCATGCACCGGGTGATCTCGGAACTTCTCAAATGGCGTGACGAACTCCAGCAGGCTTACAACAATCCGTTGTTTAATGTGCCGGTACCCACGATGAATCTCGGTCATATCCATGGCGGCGATAATCCGAACAGGATTTGTGGCCACTGTGAACTGCAAATCGATATCCGTCCATTGCCGGGTATGAAGCTGGATGAACTGCGCTATGAAATTGATCAGCGCTTATCCAGGACACTCGCAGGTAGCGGTATCAGCTACCAGACGCAAACCCTGTTTGACGGCATCGAAGCCATGGAAACAGACGCCACCAGACCGATCGTCAAGGCCGTTGAAAAACTCACTGCGAGTGATGCTGAAGCAGCAGCCTATGCCACAGAAGCACCCTACCTGAATAACATCGGCATCGATACCATCGTGCTCGGTCCCGGCCATATCCAGCAGGCACATCAACCTGACGAATATCTCGCGCTGGAACAGATCAATCCCATGGTGGCTATCCTGAAAGGGCTGATTCGTGAATTCTGTCTTTAATCTGTAGACAGTTTTATAACTTCAGTTGCCTGACGGAACGAATGAAGCGCTTGAGCCGCTGTTCGTTGTGATCATCGCCATAGCGCAAACGCTCATAATCGCCCGTAATAAGTGCGAGTTCATTCTTTTTATGTGGAAACCGGCTACTGATGCGCTGCAGAAATTCCGAGGCGCCTTCACAAGACTGATGCTCAACGCCGGCCTTGTTCAACTTAAAACAGAATTTATCGTAATAATGCTTCACGGTATCTTTACGCGAGCGTGGATCTTTTCTTACCACCCACCATGCCGCCACGGCACCGGCGAGCGTCATCGCGACCACCATCATCAGTACCAGGTCGCTGATCGAAACATTGCTGAAGCCCAGCAATTCGAACAGTTCTTTCTGTTTTTTCTTGTTGAAGCCAACCACCCACTGGTTCCAGTTACTGTGAAAGCTGTCCAGCATAAAACGTGCGCGCCTGAACAATGCGTTATCTGACACCAGTATTGATGGCAACAGTTCGCGCTGATCAACCGCATTTTCGATACCACTTTCGACTCGCCTCGGTTCTACTGCTGCAGTCGGATCTATACGCACCCAGCCGCGGTAGTCATTCCAGACCTCGGTCCAGGCATGCGCGTCGGACTGGCGCACAATCATGTAATCGTCAAACGGGTGCATGCTCCCGCCCTGGTATCCAATCACCACGCGCGCCGGTATGCCGGCTGCTCGCAACAGGTAAACAAAGGCACTCGAAAAATGCCCACAAAAGCCCTGCTGTGTATTGAATATAAAATCATCCATGGCCTGATCGCCCAGCAGCTGCGGTGACAGCGTGTAGATAAAATCCCTTTCGCGGAAATACTTTAACACCCGGTTGATGTATGCATCATCATCCTGACCAACTTCGGCATAAAGCGCTTGGGCGAGCCCAACGGTTTGTGGATTCATACCTGATGGCAGCAGCAGGTTCTTGCTGTATTCCTGTTCGAACAGGCCTTGGTTTTCCAGCTGCGCATCTGAGCGCACTGCATAACTGACAACATCAGTAATATTATTCTTTGTGTAGAGCTGCATTTCGCGACTCACATTGACCGTACCATCGATATCTACCAGATGCTCCAGCGCGTACAACCAGCGCTGGTTATGCGGCTCAAGCATGACGGTATAGCCAATACTGCTATCATTTTCGTCCGGGTCCACCAACATTGGTTTGGCGTAGACAGGCGCATCATCTCGACGCCAGGTTTTGCCGTCATAGTTCGACAGGACCAGTCCTCGCCAGTAAAGCTCGGAATGCGGCGGTGGCTCCCCATCAAAATAAACACGGAATGCAACTTCACCGGAGGTAATGAGACGGTTGATACTACCCGGTGACATCTCATCAGAGAGTCCGGTCGTCGCTGAGCTGTCATCCTTGGGCAGTCCCCATAACGGTCCGGAAATACGCGGAAACAGCACAAACAGAATTAACATAATCGGAATTGCCAGTACCACCATATGCGATGATCGTTGCAGGCGTTCAAGCAGACGTGTCGAATTTTTCTTGTCGCTGATAATGATCAACAGCGAAGTCAGGTAGATCACAACCGCAATGACATAGATCGCAATCAGCGCACTCTGGGAAAAGAAGAAATTACTGGCAATTAGAAAATAGCCCATGAACACGACAGTGATGATGTCACTTTCTCGTTTCGTTTCAAACAGCTTGAGAAATGCCAGTAATAACAGCATGGTCGAGCCTGCCTGGCGTCCGAAGATAGTGCCATAGGAATGAAACAGCAAACCCACCACCATCAGTACGAGCAGAGGCAGCATAACCTTACCCGGCCGCTGTACGCGGTTATGGAACAGCAGCCATGACCATAACGTGAGGAATGCAACCGCAAACAACACGGCCAGCGGCAAGCGCGGATACATCGGTATCGCGACAAAATGGATGCCGGCTAGTACCGGCAACATCAGGCGTGGTTTAAAGCGCATGGGTAGCAAGCGCCTTCAGGCATTGATGATAATGGTGTGCGCCGTGGTCCGGGGCAATCTCATAATCGGGCAGGCGCAGACCATAGCTATGATGAGCTTCCTCAGCATCAAGCACCAGGCGTGTCATGATCGACAGGCGCTCCTCTACTCCCGCGGCATCGATCGCATACCAGTCAATCCACTGCAATTCAGGTTGTCCACCGGTAAATTCCTTGATCAACAAGCTGTCATTACGCGCCGACGCTTTCCATGATATCTGTCGCCACGAATCACCCTTCTGGTAATCACGTAAACCGGCAAACTCTTCCTGCCCGGGGGCATTACTGACCTGTTCACCATCACCCTGGACTGATGTGGACTGCCTGACTACACGCTCGGCCGGTTTGGGGTAAACCAGTGCTGACATGTTCAGTTCGATCCATGTCCAGGCAATAAACAGGCTCGATGGATACCTCGTGTAGAGCCGAAAACGTCCCGACTTCTGTAAACCACGGTTTTGAGTGCGTACCTTGAAATGAATTTGAGCCACGCCATCAGCCGGCACATCGACCACGTCATACTCGACACCGTTGTGACTCGCACAGATGGAATAGCGTGTCGATGCATCGGTGTTTTCCAGTTGCACGGCAAAGGTGGTTTCTTCACCGGCAAACACCGGTGCGCCGCCGCCAGAGCGCAGACGCAAACCAGCCAGGTTACGCCAGATCGCAAACATGGAAACATTGCCGATACCAACAAGTAAAAAGGTCAGCATGTAACCGAGGCTTTTGCCGTAATTGACCGAGCCAACCAACAATAACAACAGCAGGATACAAAAAACAACGCCGGGACGTGTCGGCAATATGTAAACCCGGCTACGATCGAGTACGACGGAGTCATAAGGACCGCTACGTTTTAACAGGAACTTGAAAAACGGTTTACGGGAAAACTCGGCGAAGCGAAAGAATGACTTGTGTATTGTTTTTGAAGCCATCAGCAGCCATCAGGCAAGCTCAGGGAATGGGCACCGACTCGGCGATGTATTCAGCCGCAGTCAAGTTCTTGCTACCGAGCTCATCGCTGTTTGCAACCAGTCTGTGGTTGACTACCGCGGGCAGCACTTCCTTCACATGCTCCGGTAACACGAAATCCTTGCCCTCAATCAGTGCCAGCGCCCGCGCAGCGCTCAGCATCGCCAGTCCGCCACGCGGTGACAGACCGGACTCGAACATCGGGGACTGTCGGGTAAATTCGAGTACCGCCTGCACATAATCAAGCAGTGCGTCAGCCGCATGTAAACTCGCAGCCTGCTTCTGAATCGTCATCAACTTGCCTGCATCCAGCACGGGTTCAACATGTTCAATCATTTCCCTTCGATCATCACCCTGCAGCAGTTCTCGTTCGGCGGCCTTGTCCGGAAATCCAAGATGCAGGCGCATCATGAATCGGTCAAGCTGAGATTCGGGTAACGGGTAAGTACCAACCTGGTGTATCGGGTTTTGCGTCGCAATCACAAAAAACGGCTGCGGCAGATCACGTGTTTCGCCCTCTACTGTTACCTGGTGCTCCTCCATGGCCTCGAGCAATGCGCTCTGTGTTTTGGGTGTCGCACGGTTGACCTCGTCGGCAAGAATGAAGTTTGAAAAAATCGGTCCGGGATGGAATTCAAATCCACCCTGTTCACGTTGAAACACGGCCACGCCGAGTACATCTGCCGGTAACAGGTCTGATGTGAACTGGATACGCTGGAACTCCAGCCCCATGACCTGGGCAAAGGCATGCGCCAGTGTTGTTTTGCCCACACCTGGCAGGTCCTCTATCAACAGATGGCCACGGGCGACCAGGCAGGTCAGTGCTAGCCGGATCTGTTCATCCTTACCCAGAATAATCTGGCCAATGCTGCTGGCAGCGCGATCAAGCAGGGCTGTCGCGGCATTACGTATCTTTGGATCAGGCGCACTCATGAATGGCTATTTATAGACTTCAGATGGTCAATATCAGTATATCTATATGTAGACCATTTTCAGGCGCCTTGTTCCTCTTCAGGCCAAAACAGGCAGGGGATTTGCTTCTCTAGAATATTCCGAACAATCTGTTTTCTTGCTTGTACTTTTGCAGCAGCCGGATAATGGATGAGTTATCACTGAGTTCCGCAAGGTGGAGCGCCTGCTCACGCTTGTTGTTTCTGATATCGATATCCGCACCAGCATCCAGTAACAGACCAACAGACTCAACGCTGTCAGCCAGTACGGAAAGAATCAACGCCGTGTTGCCAATATCATTCTTATTATTGATATCAGCACCACTAGCGACCAGTAGCCGAACAGTTTCTGCATTACCGCGACTCGCAGCCATCATCAGCGGTGTATTACCATCATTTGCCACTGCATTGATCGGTGCCCCTTTTTGCAACAACATATCAGCAGCTTCTGTCTGATTCATACTTGCGGCACGATGCAACAATGTGAGCCCGTCTTTATCCTTATGGCCCAGGTTTGCGCTAAAGTTCTCGATCAACAAGGCTACGACAGCCGCATCACTCGCATCGATGGCATACCAAAGTGCGTCGTGACCTGATTTGTCCTGAAACGAAGGGTCAGCGCCGGCAGTCACCATGCGTTCTATTGTCGCCAGAGACATAGTGGAAACAGCCAGCATCAGATCATTTTTACCATTCTGATTGCTTCTGTTATTCGGTATTGCCTGTTTATCCAGCAACAGGTTAGCAGTTCTTTCATGCCCGTTTGCAATCGCATAAGACAATGCCTGCTTATTTATCTCATCCGTCATGTGCACATCAGCGTTATTGGATAACAGCACCTCTACAGCTTTATCCCTGCCGTGTTCAGCAGCCCACATCAGGGGTGTTTTTCCTGTTGCGCCGGCATGATTTACATCTGCGCCATGACGCACTAACAATTCAATAACCGGAACATGACCCTGTAATGACGCTCGTGTCAGCGGCGTATGGCCTTCGTGATCGACAGAGTCAGTAATCACACCCTTGTCTAACAGCATTTCGACGACATCAGACTGCCCACGCCAGACTGCTATCATTAACGGCGTCCAGTTAATATAAAGATCATTGGCACTGTTATTGATTACCGCAAGTTTCTGACTGGCAGTAAGCATTTCCTTCTTGCTGACAGGCAGCTTCGCTCCCTTATGCTGCAACATGGCAACAGCAGCAGAATGCCCTCCCCTGTTCGCAAGCACGATAGCTGTTTCACCTTTTCGGTTTTTTGCATGCACTGATGATTGCCCGTCCAGCAGTGCTGCTACTGTCTCTTCGTGACCTTTACCTGCTGCAAGTAACAAGGCGGTATTTCCATTAGCATCCTTACTATCCAGTTGCGCTCCACTTCTAACAAGCTGACGAACGATCAATGTTTCACCTGAGGAAGCAGCCAAATGTATCGCCGAGTCACCGTACTTGCCTGTAGCGTCCACATTAGCGCCATGGTTCAGCAAAAGTGTTGTCATAGCCAAATCTTTTTTCGAGACAGCCATCATTAAAACCGGATACTGGTAGTCATCACGCACATTCGCGCTCACCCCGTTACCGAGCAGTCGTTTGGCCAGCTGCACATCACCTTTACTGACCGCATAAACCAGGGCGTCTTCATCACTGCTGAATTCGCCCACTGTAACCTGGCCTGTCCCGTTTTCCTGCAAAGCCTTTAAACGCTTCCTGGCATTTCGATGACCCTGAGTTGCAGCCCTCTGGTACCAGAACTGCGCCTGCTGCCTGTCCTGCTTAACGCCTATTCCTTCATCGAAAAATACAGCCAGTGAATATTGCGCACGTTTGTATTGCTGCTTTGCAGACTGACGCATCCAGTGCACCGCTTTTTTGTTGTCCTCACGTACTCCCTGGCCATTGCGGTACATCACTGCAAGATGATATTGAGCCTCCCTGTCACCCTGTTTGGCTAAAGGCATCAATACACGCACTGCCTGATCAAAATCCTGTGAACGAATAGCGAGTTTAGCTTCTGACAGCGTTGCGGCCTGGGTCACTGGTGACAATACGAGCGTTATACAAATTATTAGCAAATAACTCTTCATTCATGCTGTTCCGTATTTTGTTTCGACTTGAATGCCGATATTTTTCAGGAAGGCTGTTGGAAGGATGCCGCCGGCACATACTATGACAGCATCATTATCAATATTTATTAAATCTTCAGGTGTTTGTATTGTGACTTGTTCAGTGTTGATATGTTTTACGTTTGATTGCATCAGCACGTTCAACCTTCCCTGTTTTTCGGCATCCGCTACCTTGTTCCTGTTTTTCTCCTTGGCACGTGAGAAAGCCTCACTGCGATATGAAAGGGTGACCGTCGTACCTGGCTCCTCAGCAATACTGATTGCCGCTTCCAGCGCACTGTCACCACCACCAACAACCAGTACATGCTGATGTTGATACTGCTCAGGATCAATCAGGCGATATACCACCTTTGTTTGCTCTTCACCAGGTACGCCTAACTTGCGGGGCGTACCGCGTCGACCGATCGCGAGCAACACTGCACGTGTTTTGTAACTGTTGTTCGCCGTGGCAACTGTAAAACCATCATCCTCTACTTGAATACTTTCTACGCGTTCCCGCTCACTCACCTGCAAGCCCGCCTTGCTAACAATCCCTTCCCAGAATTCCATCAGAGCTTCCTTGGTAGTTTCTCTGAAGTGCATCTTGCCAACGATGGGTAATAAAGCCGGTGCCGTCATCACTATCTTGCCTCGTGGGTAATGCGAGACCGTACCACCAAGCGTGTCCTGTTCAAGAGTGACAAAGTCCAGCTTGTTTGACTTTGCTGCCAACGATGCCGCAATACCTGCTGGCCCGGCCCCGATAATTACCAGGTCATGCCTGCCCTCCCTGCCTAAACCATCAAGTGCACTGATAGCATCAACAGCCTGCACCCCCTGGCTTACTGCATTACGTATCAAACCCATGCCTCCGAGTTCACCAGCGATGAATATCCCGGGAACGTTGGTCTGAAAAGCTTCATCAACCTGTGGAATATCAACACCACGCTTCTCTGAACCGAATACCAGCTCTATCGCATTGAAGGGGCATGCTTTTTTACAGGCACCGTGGCCGATGCAATGTGACGGGTTAACCAGGTGAGCTTTGCCGTGGATGACACCGAGAACATTTTTCTCCCTTTCCGGGCAGGCTTTGACACAACTGGCACATCCCAGGCATACCGCATGGTCCACCACCGGGTGCAATGAAGCGGGTTCCGTCATACCGGTATTCACCGCCTGCTCGAATACACGCCTGTTTTGGCGCTGTGTGGATGAGCGTTTCCAGAAATACACGAGGAAAATCACCAGCAAAGGTAAACCGTACAACCACATGATCGCTGTCATTGCTTTACCTCTACTGTGCTCTGTTTTCTGCTGTGCGCAGAAATTCCGACAAATTTCATAATAAAAACACCAGGCTTATAAGTCATAACTAATTGTTTTTCATATATATTTAACAATATGCTGGAAAATTTCCCGACAAGTGAGCCATTTGTTTGAATATCCCCACAAAAATCGGCTACACTATGCAAAAGTCATTTTTGGGAATATTTTACCAAATTTATAGCACAACACACTACTTTCGCCATGACCACACAAAACATCATCAACGAAAGAAATCACCTCCCCGAGGATCAGTCAGCAGCTGAATTAACCCGGCCCGCAATTCCGATCATCGGAATCCTGATCAAAACACCACTGCAGCTATTACGCGCACACGTATTCATCCTGGGCATGATTACTGTGCTGTATCTCGGCTGGCTGCACCGCTCGGACAATTACCTCAGCGCAGAAACCGGGGCGGGTTACTGGTTGGGTATTATTGGCGGCAGCCTTATGTTGCTATTGCTGCTCTACCCGATCAGTAAACGTGTATCACTACTCACACGCCTGATTCCAATGCGTTACTGGTTTGGGCTTCACATGATGCTCGGCATCATTGGGCCGGTAATGGTGCTGTTCCATTCCAACTTTCATCTCGGGTCAACCAATAGCTCCATTGCTTTGATCAGTATGCTACTGGTTGCCGGCAGTGGTCTTGTTGGTCGCTATATCTACACCCGTATCCACCATGGTCTGTACGGTGCGCGCATTACGCTGGCAGAGCTGAAGCAGGAGACAGAAAACAACCAGGCAGAACTGCTCACCATGTATGCAATGGATGAAAATCTTGGTGATAGCCTGAAGGCTATGGAGGAAAAAGCCTTACAGGCATATACCGGCCTGCTCACCAGTCTGGTACACGTTGTTTATCTCGGTGTGAACGCACAACGGCTAAGACTGAAGGTGATGCATCTGCTCAGGGACAGTTACACCAAGGATGACACCGATAAAAAACTGCCTGACAGCAAGTTAGTTATCGCCTCGGTAAACCGTTATACGTTGGCATTAAGACGAGCCGCCGCTTTCCGGGTTTACGAGCGCCTGTTTTCATTGTGGCACATACTGCACCTGCCACTATTCATCATGATGATCATCACGGCCATCATTCATATTTTCGCGGTACATGTGTACTAAGCAATCCTGCGCTCGTGCCCATGTTAAGAATTATCACAACGTGTTTACGTCTTGCTGCATTATTAAAGCTGGTGTTTGTTATTACCAATGTTAACGCAAACACGTTTGAGTCATTGCTTATGCCTGGGCCAGTTATCAAAGGTCATGCAAAGTATGAGCAGAAGTGTGACCAGTGCCACGACACGTCAGGTAAAAAGCAACAGGGTCGTCTTTGTGTGAAGTGTCATGCACATGAAAACATTCTCGATGATATCAGCAATAAAACAGGATTCCATGGGCACCTTAATGCCAAAGTTAAATCCGAATGTAAACATTGTCATACTGATCATGAAGGACGTGATGCACAAGTTGTATTACTTAACCCCCTGACCTTTAAACACGAAAACACCGACTTCCCGCTTGAAGGTATTCACAAAACAACATCATGTAATGCCTGTCACAAGGACAACAAGAAGCATGCTGAGGCACCTGTCGATTGCTACAGCTGCCACAAATCAGCAGATGTGCATAAGGGGAAACAGGGCAAGAAATGTGGTGACTGTCACAAGCCCAGTGGATGGAAGCAAACCGGGTTTGATCACGACAAAACTGATTTTCCACTCAAAGGATCCCATGAGGACGCTCGTTGTACGGCCTGCCACACTAATCAGAAATACAAGGACACACCAAAACAATGCATAAGCTGCCACCAGATCGATGACATTCATCGTGGCAGTTTTGGCAACAAATGTGAATCCTGTCACAGCGAGAAAAAGTGGGATGTCTTTAACTTCGACCACAACAGGAAGACTGATTTCCCTCTGTCCGGAAAACACAAAAAAGCCACTTGTAACAGCTGCCACAAACCAGAGGATATCAAGGAGAAACTCCCGAAAACCTGCCATGGTTGCCATAAAAACGATGATAGCCACAAAGGCCAGTACGGCAACAAGTGCAAGGACTGTCACAGCACATCATCCTGGCAAAAACAGAAGTTCGATCATAACAAGACAAAATTCTCGCTACTTGGAAACCACAAGCATGTTGCCTGTAATCACTGCCACAAGGGCGACCTGTATAACGACAAGCTAAAGACCGACTGCATCACCTGCCACAACAAGGATGATGTACACAAAGGCAAACAGGGTCGCACCTGCAATGACTGTCATAACGAGACAGGCTGGAATAAAAACGTTCTGTTTGACCACGATCTGGCCAGTTTCCCGCTGATTGGCATGCACGCAATAACGGCCTGTGAGGAATGCCACCTGTCCAGCGAATACAGCAGGACAGATTCAGACTGTAACCAGTGCCATGCAGGCGATGACGTCCACGAAACAAGGCTCGGTACGGATTGCGAGAGCTGCCACAACCCCAATACCTGGAATGTATGGCTGTTTGATCACGACAAATCGACCGACTTCACCATTGATGGTGCCCATGACGACCTGGGTTGCTACGACTGCCATACATCACGCTCAAAAGGAAAGCTGAAAGCGTCATCTGAATGCATCAGCTGTCATCGTAGACAGGATATTCACAATCGCGATTTCGGAAGGGATTGCGGTCGCTGTCACAGCACAAAAAGTTTTAGAGATATAAACATCAAATACTAAGTCACCCATTGCCATGACACAGAACATCATTCACATCATCAAAACCGGAAAAGTGAGTTTAATTACCGGGCTAATCATGCTGTTACTGGTTCTCAACAGCACACCTGCCATGTCAGCAGATACAGACGAAGGCTTTGATCACTTCACCACAGGTTTCCCGTTAACCGGCAGACATGAATTAACCGAATGTTCAGGATGTCATTTAGCTGGTCAGTTCAAGGGCACCCCCATGGAATGCACCTTGTGTCATAACCAGAGCCGTGCGCCTGGCAAGCACCCTCAACACATCATGAGCAGTAACATCTGCGATGATTGCCACACGACCTATTCCTGGCGTGGCGCACGTTTCGATCATAGCGACGTGATCGGCTCATGCGATAGTTGCCACAACAATAGCATCGCGTTAGGCAAATCACCTTCACATATACTTTCGACAGCAGCTTGTGAAGATTGCCATAACACCATCACTTTTAATCGTGTTGGTCGCGTGGACCATAATGCTGTCATTGGCACCTGTAGTTCCTGCCATAACGGCGTTACTGCTTCCGGCAAGCACTCGGCACATATTGTGACGAATGATCAATGCGACAGCTGTCATAACACCAACGCCTGGAGCAATGCCCGTTTCGATCACAGCAACATAACGGGCACCTGTAGCAGTTGTCATAACGGGGTTACAGCAACAGGTAAGCATCCAGCACATATCCAGACGACTGCAGAATGTGATAATTGCCATAATACCAACACCTGGTTGGGTGCAGGCTTTGACCACAGCAACATAACGGGCACCTGCAATAGTTGTCATAACGGCTCAACTGCAACCGGAAAAACACCGGGACATTTTATTACCACGCTTGACTGTGTGCGTTGCCACAACACGAATCAGTGGACTCCCACCCTGACGTTTACTCATGATTCACCGGATTACCCGGGTGACCACCGCACAGCAACCCAGTGTCTGGATTGCCATACAACGAACAACCAGACTATTGCATGGCCGTTTACAGCATACAGGCCAGATTGTGCCGGCTGTCACGCCAATGATTACGAGCAGGGCGAGCACAAGAAGATCGAAAGCCCCGAAACGCTTTACACGGTTAGTGAATTGCGTGACTGCAGTGGTGCCTGCCATCTGTATACCGACTCGACGCTGACCACGATCAAGGAATTCCGCACCAACGAGCACCGCTCCAACGGTGCAGATTGGTAGTCATCGTTCGCAACATATAACACGTAATCACATGATGCTGAACGATAAATCCTGCATGTTGCGTTACACAGCTATTACTGTGTTGTATTGCCTGTTGCTCATCATGATGCAACTGACCAATACGAAGCTGGCTCGTGCTGCCTCCAGGGACAACTACTCCATCGTACTGGCTTCAGCACCAGGATCACAGCTTGAATGGTCCCCGAAACAAGCGCACGAACTCGAGGGTTACACCCTGTTTGTTACGGCCACAACCCTTAAAGGCGCAAACTGGGAGCGACTTAACATGGGCTTCTTTTCGAGTCAGAAACAAGCGTCATCCAAACTTGATCAAATTAAAAACATATACCCGGGTGCATGGGTCAAGAAAACAGACCCCAGTGAACAGCGACGTATCCTGGTCGCTGGTCGCCTAAGCAAACCAGCTTCAGCATCATCTGCACGTAAACCAGGTTTGACTGATGAACAACTGGATAGCCTGATGCAGCGTTCAAAAACCGAGATCAAGAAAAAGAATTACTCGCAGGCTATCCGTTACCTGACCGCCCTGGTTGAAGCCGGTGAACACAAGTATTCCCCGGAGGCACTGGAACTGCTCGGTCTGGCCAGGCAACGCAAAGGGCAGAACGCGCATGCGGTCGCGATATACGAGCAGTATCTTGAAAAGTATCCAGAGAATGAAGGCGCCAGGCGTGTAAAACAGCGTATCTCTGGAATTTTGACCGCTTCACAACCCAAAATGGATAAAGTGTCGATGGAATCAGAGCCGCGATCAAGTCGACTTTCTACCTTTGGCAGCTTTTCACAGTTCTATCTCAAAGATCAGGCGACAAGTGATGACATCGGCACTATCTCAACCCTGTCTCAACTGGTTACCTATTTTGATCTCACAACTGTATATGAAACACTCGATTATGATCATCGTTTTCAGATCACTGTCGACGACACACGTGATTTTCTGGAAGATGACAATGATGACGCTTTTCGCTTTATAGAAACCTATTATGACCTCGGGCTGAAACGAACAGGCTCTTCAGCACGGATCGGACGACAGACATTACGCATCGGTGGCGTTATACAACGTTTCGACGGAATTTCTGCCGGTTACCAGTTCACGCCAGGTATACGACTGAATGTTCTGGGCGGCTACCCGGTTGAAATCAATAACAGAACCTCGATTAATCAACATAAGACGTTCTATGGTTTCACATTTGAAACCGGTACCTTCCTCCAGAACTGGGATATGAACCTGTTTTATTTCGATCAGAGCGTAGATGGCATTGATGACCGTACCAGTGCCGGAACCGAAGTGCGTTACCGTGATAACAGGACATCTGTTTTCGGTATGATCGACTACGACCTTTTATACAAGGAACTGAATATTCTGCAGCTAAATGCCAACCTGTTTTTCGACCAGGGAAAAACGCTCTATATGAATGCATTCATGCGCAAAACACCACTGCTATCAACCAGCAACGCATTGATAGGCAGACAGGAGAGCTCGATTGAAGAGCTCAAGCAAACACTGAATGTTGAGCAAATATACCAACTGGCACGTGACCGAACCGCTGATAGCGAGACGATAACGTTTGGTGGCTCACAACCTCTCAGTGAAAAATACCAGGTACTGGCAGACATCACACTGTCTCGTGTTGGCGCCACTATTGAATCGGGTGGTGTATCAGCCACACAAGAATCAGGTACCGATTATTTCCTCAACACGCAGCTGGTTGGCAATAATATTTTCATGTTTCGCGATACTGGTGTACTCGGTTTTCGCTATCTCGACACGATGATTTCAGATACATTTTCGTTCATCGTCAACACGCGCTTCCCGATCAGTCGCAACTGGCGCATCAATCCACGCCTGCAATACGATTTGCGTGAACTCAGTGACGGGCGGTCACAAAATAAAATTCGCGCCTTGCTCAAAACAGACTACAACTACTTTAACAAAGCTCGATTTGACTTCGAACTGGGTTATGACGACACCAGTGAAAGCGGCACCGAGCTGCCATTGGGTAACAGCTACCTGTATTTCCTGATCGGTTACCGCATCGATTTTTAATCCTCGCGAGCAAACCTGGACTTCTCTGGGTCTGACAGTCGTACAGCCTTGATTTACTCT
>JARFRD010000110.1 GCA_029287435.1 Gammaproteobacteria bacterium | reverse complement strand
AGCACGAGCCAGGGCAAGTGCGATTGTGACCAGAATTGCGAATGCAGCAACAGTGAATATCATGATTACTCGACTCCGTAATCTTCGGGTACTACATACTCCATACGGCCACTGCGTAGGTCGTTAGCTCCTTCCAGGCTGATCGAGTGAACCGTAATGGTTTTATCGTCCATGTCTACGCTGACTGTACCAGGTGTCAAAGTGATTGAATTGGCATAAATGACATGTGACAGTTCGGCTTTGTGTTTTAATGGAATATCGAAGAATTGTGGACTGATGTTTTTACCGGGTTTCAGAATACGCCGTATAACATCGATATTCGAGGTGATGATTTCTCGTCCCAGGAAAAACCAGAAACGCCAGAGCAGGATTGTCATGTGTGTCGGGTATTTCTCGCGATCTATTTTATCCATCCTCAGTGTAATGAGTACGATAACTACCGTTGATGCAAGACCGAGCGATATCATAAGGACATTGAATTTGCCGGACAGGAGTATCCATAATGCAAACAATAATATGCCAAGGCTAATGATATGTTTCACGCGGTATTTCATTTCACTTGCTGTTTGATTCGCCTTTTTGATTCGATTATACCAACGCCCCGATATGAAAAGAAATTAACTTAGATATAAGTGCATAGTTATGACATGCATGAACAAAGCTGTCATCAAGTAATTCGATAGGAAAGAGAAGCATATTATTAAATGCTAATAAGTTTTTGGTTGCCTGGCTGAATTTCTTACATTGAGCTTTTAAAATCAGATAAGTATGCGAAAATGAAAAGAGTTATCTCGTACCAGTTTGATGAAATAAGCTGATAATAACTCTCGTTTACCAAATGCCGACCCGGAAGGATCTCGCCTGACATGAAAAGCACCGAGCACTGGTTAGTGCATGACCATTCCCATCATGAACGTTTACTTGGGGACTGCATGGAGGCGGCTGATATAGACGACTGGTGGGCGCTGGACAGGGCATTTACCGAGCTGGTTAAAATTCTGAAACATCATATGGCGCAGGAAGAGGAGGTGCTGTTTCCGGCCTATGAGTCCAAGCCCAATGCGTCTTGCAAGCCGACTGATTCCTTGCGTAAAGAGCATGATCGTATCGTGTTTTATTTGCATGCCCTGTTGAACAGTATTAAAGAAAGGGACCATGAAAAAGCCATGGATGCATTACTGAGCCTGCAACCAATTATGATTCATCATCATGAAACAGAGGAAGAGGTGTTTCTTCCTATGGCCAGTCATATATTGTTTGCAGAGCGTGAGCAACTTTCACGGGATATCGAGGAATATGATTCTGCAGTTTCATCCAGGGACTGGGGTTTTTAAGCTTGCTATTTTTACCACTATGACAAGCTTTCTGGTCAGAACGAGCCATAGATAAGATCGCTATGGCTTTCGATATAACCAGAATGTTCGATCCCGACGTCTATGATCACCCGGTCGATCATGTAGAGCTCATCGAAACGCACATTTCATGGGTATTGTTAACAGGTCAGCATGCCTACAAGGTCAAAAAGCCGGTCAATTTCGGTTTCCTGGATTTCTCTACCCTCGAACTCAGGCGAGAATGCTGCGAGCAGGAGCTGCGTTTAAACAAAAGACTTGCGCCTGATATTTACCTTGAAGTGGTGTCGATAACGGATGCGCCCGATAAGCTGACAATAAACGGCGATGGTGAGGTCGTTGAATACGCTGTCAGAATGAGCCAGTTTCCACAGTCCGCGCAGTTTGACAACATGCTGGCTGCAGGCATACTCAATGACAATCACATCGATGCGCTGGCACATATGGTTGCGAAGTTTCATCAATCTATCCAGGTCGCTGATGAGTCCATGGATTTTGGTAATGCAGAGTCTGTGTACGGGCCGGTCGAGGAAAACTTCATCCAGATCAGCGATCACATGGATACTCACGCCTACGCGGATGCACTCTCACAACTTCAGCAGTGGAGTCAGTCAGAGTTCACCAGGCTCGCACCGGTTTTTGAACAGCGAAAACAGGCCGGGTTTATCCGCGAGTGTCATGGTGATATGCATTTACGCAACCTGATATGGCTGGATAATGCACCCAGGGCTTTCGACTGCATTGAATTCAATCCGCAATTGCGCTGGATAGACGTGATCAGTGAAGTTGCTTTTCTGATGATGGATTTGCAGGATCGGCAACAGTCGAAACTGGCAAACCGGTTTATCAATTCTTACCTTGAGGCAACCGGAGATTACGCAGGTCTTGCATTGCTGCCATATTACCTGTGTTACCGTGCCATGGTGCGTGCCAAAGTCGATGCCTTGCGGCTGGAGCAAAACAATATCTCAACAGATGAGAAGGCACATGCAACGGCAGAATTTGAGTCGTATATTGAATTAGCCAGTCATTACACATCAGAGTCTAATCCCAGGCTCATCATCATGCGTGGCATGTCGGCTTCGGGAAAAAGCACGGTTTCTCAACAGCTGCTGGAAGCCATGCCAGCGATAAGAATTCGATCTGATGTAGAGCGGAAGCGCTTGTTTAATATTGCTGCAATGGATCGTGCGAGCAGTGATGTCAACACGGGTATTTATACAAGTCAGGCTTCGTTGCAAACCTATGCGCGATTACTCGAGCTTGCGCAAGTAATCATTGAGGCCGGCTTTAATGTAATTGTTGATGCGGCTTTTCTTAAATATGAACAGCGCGTTGCCTTTCAACAGGCTGCGGCTAAGTTAGCCGTACCCTATGTCATTGTAGAAGTGACTGCGCCTGATGATGTGTTGCGTCAACGTATAACAAGTCGAGTAAAAGACGTGTCTGATGCAGATCTTTCCATTCTCGAGCACCAGTTATCAAATCGGGAAGACTTGCATGAGAGCGAACTGAATAGCGCGATCACGCAGGACACCAGCGAAGCGATTGACTATGGGGCTTTGATCCAGTCCATCGCGTCTGTGCATTGATTCAGCTAAATTTACTCAGCCAGTACTGATGGATTCGCGTGTCCGCTGTCAGCTCAGGATGAAAGGACAGGGCAATGTGTTTGTTCATGCCAATCATGATCGGACTGTGATCGTATTGGGCCAGTTCCTCGATTCCCGCGCCCAGATCCGTCACGCCGGGTGCGCGAATAAAGTGCGCATGTAGCGGTTCTTCGTCATCAGTAAAGTTGAGCCTGATATCCGCGGTGAAACTGTTCACCTGTCGTCCATAATGATTACGCAATGCCTTGAACGGCAGAATGCGTAACGGTGTTACTCGTTCATCGTCAACCGACGAAGCCATCATGATCATGCCTGCACAAACACCCATCACAGGCTTGCTTTGGGAAAATTGTTGAAGCGGTTCATACATGCCTGACTGGTTAATCAGCAGGCTCATGGTCGTCGACTCACCGCCAGGAATTATCAGGCCATCACAATCATCAAGCTCGGCAGTTTTACGGATCAGGCGGGATTCGATGCCAAGCCTGGAAAGGCTGTCGACGTGTTTTTGATAGGCACCCTGCAATGCAAGGATGCCGATAATTTTACTCATCTAGGGGTGTTCCAGACCTTGGATTACGTTCATAGTGAGCTTGTCGAACCATAAGCAGTGTAATGGCCTTCGACAGGCTCTAAGGCTGAACGGACGCTTGTTCGAATTACCAGCCTCTTACCGCCAGGCGCTCTTCTTCAGGGATTTCTGACATTTCCAGGCCTTTCATACCCGGCTGCAGACCACGACTGACTTGAAGCAGGATATCAGGGTCGTCGTAGTGTGTGGTTGCCTTAACAATGGCAGTTGCACGAGCGGCAGGATCATCAGATTTGAAAATACCCGAACCCACAAATACGGCTTCAGCACCCAGCTGGCGTACCAGTGCGGCGTCTGCCGGAGTGGCGATGCCGCCCGCGGAGAAGTTGGGTACCGGCAGTTTGCCGTGCTCAGCCACATAACAAACGAGATCATAGGGCGCGCCGTGGTCCTTGGCGACAGCCATGAGCTGCTCCTGTCCGAGTGTCGTCAGGCGTTTCATTTCATCCTGCAGGGCGCGCATGTGGCGCACAGCTTCAACGATATTGCCACTGCCGGCTTCACCCTTGGTGCGCATCATTGCCGCGCCTTCGCCAATTCGGCGCAGGGCTTCACCCAGGTTGGTCGCGCCACAGACGAAAGGCACCTTGAAATCGTGCTTGTAAACGTGATTAACCTCGTCAGCAGGGGTCAGTACTTCAGATTCGTCGATGAAGTCGACTTCCAGCGCCTGCAGCACCTGGGCTTCGGCAAAATGGCCAATGCGGCACTTGGCCATCACCGGAATCGATACGGTTTGCTGGATTTCCTGGATCATGTCCGGATCAGACATGCGAGCTACACCACCATCACGGCGGATATCCGCAGGGATACGCTCCAGTGCCATGACGGCGCAGGCGCCGGCATCCTCAGCGATTTTTGCTTGCTCGGCGTTGGTGACGTCCATGATGGCGCCGCCTTTGAGCATTTCTGCGAGGCCGACTTTAACGGCAAAATTGTCCTGGATTGTATCTACTTTCTCATTCATTTTACTGCTACTTGTATAGTGTGTTTTCAGTTGGCCGCTAGGATCATCGCCGGTCAGTTAATCAGGCCGTACCTGACCTGAAAAGTTCCTCAGCATAGCTGAAACCAGGGCATGTCTCAACAATTATTTACTTTAAAATGAATGGCTTAATCGCAGTTTTCACAGGGTTATTCCTCGTAACCTTCAGGTAATTTATGTGCGAGGCCCTTGTGACACTCAATACAGGTGACTTCGGCATCGAAGCCTTCCGGGTGTACTTCGGCCGCGTCTTCACCCTGTTTCTCAAAATTCATGTACGAGTAATCGTGGCAATTACGGCATTCACGCGAGTCGGATGCTTCCATGTCAGCCCAGACCGATTCAGCCATTTTCAGGCGCATCGCCTCATACTTCTCACGTGTATCGATGGTGCCGACCATCGTGTGCCAGACATCCTTGGTAGATTTGATCTTGCGCGCAATTTTGTGTGGCCAGCTTTTGGGTACATGGCAGTCAGAACAGGTCGTTCGAACACCGCTGCGGTTGGTATAGTGGTTGCTTGCCTTGTATTCTTCAAAAGCATAGTTTTCCATTTCGTGGCATGACAGGCAGAATTCTTCGGTATTTGTCGCTTCCATTGAATAATTAAAACCAGCCCAGAATAAACTGGTCGCGGTGAAGACGATTACTATCAGTAGGCCAAGCGATGTTTTCGATGGTGGTGATTTCAACGTCCGCCAGATGCGGCAAATGAAACCTCTGCAGTTGTCCGACGAATTATTCATTATTTTTTCCTGACTGTGTGACCTGAAGTAACTTTACCAAGATTATCTAAATGGCCCGGTGTAAACAATGATCATTGTCAAATGAGACTGTATTTCGTAGAGAGTCGAACCAGGGCCTGGCAGTGATGAATTAGGCCAAGTCGGACGTTAAGTTTGCAGGCTTGTCAACCGCCAGTCATGCTCATAAAGCGTACGACATGGCCTGGCCGGTCAGAAAATTCATGTTTCTTCGGTTTGATC
>JARFRD010000151.1 GCA_029287435.1 Gammaproteobacteria bacterium | reverse complement strand
GTCCTTGTATTCTTCGATGATGTCGATGATATGCAGCTTGATGCCGAGTTGCTCAGCGCTCCACATGGCATTGTTTCTTTTAGGCTTTTTCTTGTCTTTTTTACGGATAGCATGGGTATGTCCTTCCACGCAGAATCCTGTGTAGAAATTGATACCTTCGACATGGATGCCCTGTTCCAGCATCAGCTTGGCAGCCAGCAGGGAATCAAGGCCACCGGAAATCAGGGCAACGGCTTTACGCTGTGTGGACATAGTGACAGGCAAATAACGGCGAAAACGTTAATTATATCAAGAAGTTTTGATATAGAACCACATATGCAGCATGCCTTTGCGACACCATCAGGGCCAGGCTTACTGCTTCAGAGTGGTGTTGATCAGCGATTCATGCACAGGCAGCGCATTTTCAGAGAGGCGATTAAAAGCCGCCTTGCTGCCGGTGTCACTCCACAGCTCAAGGCTTTGCATTGGCTGCAATGCCGGGGAGCTGAATTCACGGATTGCGTGTAACAAATCCATCAGGGTCACGAATGCTTCGGCGAGTTCGCGGTAGAGGTCGGCAGCGGCCTGTTGCACGCTGTCACTCAGGTGACGATAGGCCGAGCGGCCCATATCGACGTAATAACTGACACGAACCAGGCGCTTTTCGGCGCGCTCCGGGTACAATCCCGAGAGCAACAGGCACTGGTCGCCGATATCACGCAGTTGCTCAATGCGCAGGGATTTAGGCAAGCCGTGGGTTTGCAGGTAGTTGAGGGCAACAACCTGTGTGGCCAGATCCTGATCTTTCATGAAGCGCATCAGGGTGAAAACCAGGTAACTTTCCATCGATTCGTCCAGCTGACAGCTGCACTGAGCCTCAGCATCCTTTATTAAGGAATGCCATTGGGCTATCTCGGTATTTTCCAGTATCAGATTGGCCATACTCAGAGCCCCTGCTATCTAAAAAAATGCTTTCATACCTTATAGCCCTTTTCCGCCTGAAACACCAGTCGCAGAGGGGGCTCGAAATCGCGCCTCAACCTCGTTCATGCCGGGCTCATAGGGTATACTTGCGCGTCACATATTAGAGACGAATTAATGAGTTACGACGTTTCCACATTTCAGGGCCTGATTTTTGCAGTACAGGATTACTGGCAAAAACAGGGTTGTGCGATTTTACAACCACTGGACCTCGAGGTTGGCGCAGGTACTTTTCACCCTGCGACATTCTTGCGAGCAATTGGTCCGGAGCCATGGCGCAGTGCTTACGTGCAACCTAGCCGACGCCCGACAGACGGCCGATATGGTGAGAACCCGAACCGTCTACAGCATTACTACCAGTTTCAGGTGGTGTTGAAACCATCGCCGGACGACATTCAGGAGTTATACCTGGGCTCGCTCAAGGCCATGGGCTTCGACCCGCTTGAACACGACATTCGTTTTGTCGAGGATAATTGGGAATCGCCGACACTCGGTGCCTGGGGGCTTGGCTGGGAAGTCTGGCTTAATGGCATGGAAGTCACCCAGTTCACTTATTTTCAGCAGGTCGGCGGCCTCGAATGTCGCCCGGTCACCGGCGAAATCACCTACGGTCTAGAGCGCCTGGCCATGTATTTACAGGAAGTCGAGAGCGTGTTCGACCTGGTCTGGACCCGCGGGCCACAGGGTGATGTGACTTATGGTGATGTGTTTCACCAGAACGAAGTTGAAATGTCCGCGTATAACTTCGAGCATGCCGATACCGATTCATTATTTAAATGGTTCGATACCTGCGAAGCTGAAAGCCAGCGACTGATTGAGCTGGGCCTGCCGTTACCGGCCTATGAACTGGTGTTGAAGGCTTCACATACCTTTAACCTGCTGGATGCGCGCCATGCGATTTCGGTGACTGAGCGCCAGCGTTTTATCCTGCGAGTTCGCACGCTGTCACGAGCAGTGGCCCAGGCTTATTATGATTCGCGCGAAGCGTTGGGCTTCCCGATTTGCAAAGACATCAAGGGTAACGCGGCATGAGCAGGGATCTATTGATTGAAATCGGCACCGAAGAGCTGCCACCAAAAGCACTGCAGCGCCTGTCCAATGCCTTCTCCAAAGGCATCACTGATGGCCTTACAGAAGCAGGGCTGGAAATCGGCGAAGCACATTCGTATGCCACGCCACGCCGCCTGGCCTTGCTGGTCAATAATGTGCCTGATGCGCAGCCCGATCGTGATGTCGAGCGTAAAGGCCCGAACCTGAAGGCCGCCTATGATGCAGATGGTAAGCCAACCAAAGCAGCTGAAGGCTTTGCGCGTTCCTGTGGCGTATCTGTTGATGAGCTGGAACAGCAGGAGACTGACAAGGGCACCTGGCTGGTATTCAAGGCCAATGAAAAAGGTCAGCCGGTTTCGGAACTGCTCGTCGATATTGTTAACCAGTCACTGGCCAGGCTGCCGATCCCCAAGCGTATGCGCTGGGGTGATAGTGATGTTGAATTCGTGCGCCCGGTTCACTGGATCGTGATGATGCACGGCAGTGATGTTATCGATGGCGAGATACTGGGTATCAACAGTTCGAACGAAACATATGGGCACCGATTCCATGCCAACAGGTCATTCAAGCTGAATTCAGCCAGTGACTATGCAGAGACATTAATGAACGAAGCCCATGTCATTGCTGATATGCACGAGCGCAGTCGTACGATCAGGCAGCAGGTAGAGCAGGCCGCGAGTGAGCTGGGTGGTGTTGCCGTCATCGATGATGATCTGCTGGCAGAAGTTACCGCGTTAAATGAATGGCCTGTGGCTATTGCCGGTGAATTCGAACAGGAATTCCTCTCGGTTCCGGCCGAAGCGCTGATTAAAACCATGCAGGACAACCAGAAGTATTTCCCTGTTGTCGATAATGATGGTCAGTTGAAAAACAATTTCATCACCATCAGTAACATCGATAGCAAGTCACCTGAAAAAGTCAAAGCCGGTAATGAGCGTGTTATACGCCCACGCCTGGCTGATGCGAAATTTTTCTGGGAACAGGATCAGAAGCAACCACTGGAAGCGTTTGCCAAAGCGATGGACAAGGTTGTGTTCCAGAGCAAGCTCGGTACCGTCGGCGAAAAGACGCAACGAGTTGCACAGCTTGCTGTAGATATCGCCAATGAACTGGGCGCAGATACTACGCTGGTACAGCGCGCAGCGCAGCTGAGTAAATGTGACCTGGCCACTGACATGGTAGGTGAGTTTGCCTCACTGCAAGGTGTTATGGGTAAACGTTATGCAGAAGCGGGCGGTGAGCCAGAAGAAGTGGCAATTGCCCTTGATGAACAGTATATGCCACGCGGTGCCAGCGATGATACTGCAGCCACTGTAACCGGGCAGATTCTTGCAATCAGTGACAAGCTGGATACCCTGGTTGGTATTTTTGCTATTGGCCAGAAGCCTACAGGTGAAAAAGATCCTTACGCCTTGCGTCGTGCAACCCTGGGCATTCTTCGCACAATCATCGAGCGTGAACTCGACCTTGATCTCGTCAAGATGATTGATGCCGCGGCCGCCTTGCTTGCTGACAAGGTCGATGCCAATGCGGTTAAAGAAGATGTGTTTGCTTTTATGCTGGAGCGTTTGCGCGCCTATTACCTTGATCGCGGTATTCTGATTGATGTGTTCGATGCGGTATCGGCATTGCAACCAGGTCGACCACTGGATTTCGACAAGCGCATCAAGGCGGTGTCAACATTCCGCGCATTACCCGAAGCCGAAAGCCTCGCCGCGGCTAACAAGCGTGTCGGCAATATTCTGAAGAAAACTGATTCTGGCGGCGCTGCAATGATTAATGCAGGTCTGTTCGAAGTGCAGGAAGAAGAGACGTTGTATAACCAGCTTGAACAACTCAAAAGCCAGACCGATCCGTTATTTGATGCGGGCGATTATGAAACAGCATTATGTAATCTTTCGAGTTTGCGTGAGCCCGTCGATGACTTCTTCGATCATGTCATGGTGATGGTGGACGATGAAAACCTGCGCAACAACCGCATTGCCTTGTTGAGCAAGATGAATGCGTTATTCATGCGTGCAGCAGACCTGTCGCGTTTGCACCAGGCATAGTACCGGACTGAAATATGAAGTTGATTATTCTCGACAGGGACGGCGTGATTAACGAGGACTCGGATGACTATATAAAAAGTCCGGATGAGTGGAAGCCGATTCCCGGTAGCCTCGATGCCATATCACGACTTAACCATGCCGGATATCATGTCGCTGTAGCAACCAACCAGTCCGGTATTGCGCGTGGTTATTTTGATCTTGAAACATTATCTGAGATGCATAACAAGATGAACGAGCTGTTATCGCAGTCAGGTGGCCAGGTCGATGCGGTATTTTTCTGCCCACATGGACCCAAAGATGGTTGCGATTGCCGAAAACCGATGCCCGGCCTGTTAGAAGAAATAAGTGTGCGTTTTCAAACAAAGCTGCATGATGTTTTGTTCGTTGGCGATACGATCAGCGATATAAAAGCAGCTAAAGCAGCTGGTGCCACACCTGTTATTGTCAAAACAGGAAAGGGCAAGCGCACTATAGAAAAACTCGCGGAAAATGGTTTTGAGGGCACCCCTGTCTACGAAGATTTATCAGATGTTGTAAACACACTGCTTAATGGTGCGAGTTAGGCCATGCCATCAGAGCGGATTCCTTCAAAAGCAGAAATCTATATACGATCATCGATATACTGGATGTTCATGGTCGTAACCGGAGCGTTTGTTGGGTTCTTAACTGTCTTTACATTTCCTTTTCATGTTGATGGCCGCTACAAGTTCGCACGCTCCTGGGCAGTGATGAATTTATGGGCTTTAAAGGTGATCTGTAATTTAACTTACCGGGCAGAAGGCTTTGAGAATATTCCGCAAGGTGGTGTCGTGGTATTGAGTAAGCACCAGTCGACCTGGGATACGATTATTCTACAGATCATATTGCCGCCGGTGCGCTGGGTGCTCAAGCGTGAGTTACTGCGCGTTCCATTCTTCGGCTGGGGCCTTGCGATGTTAAAGCCGATTGCCATTGATCGTTCAGCCGGTAGAAAGGCAGTCGCGCAGTTGATCGAACAGGGCAAACCGATGCTGGCAGACGGTTACTGGGTTATCGTATTTCCAGAAGGTACGCGCACACACCCGGGTGAAACCAAGCGTTACAAGCAAGGCGGTTCAATTCTTGCTGTTGAAGCTGGCTTTCCGGTTATCCCCATTGCACATAATGCAGGCGAGTTCTGGCCCCGCCACAGTTTCCTTAAGTGGCCCGGTTGCATTGATCTGAGAATCGGGCCCGCTATTGACACCAGTGGAAAATCTGCTGAAGAAGTAACCAGTCTTGCCAAACAATGGATTGATGCGCAAATGGAAGAAATCAGCGATCAATCACGCTGGGATCGCTAGATTAATACTGATCTTTCTGTTGGTCATAATGCATGGAGGCTACTTTAAAACAGCGGAGCTGACATGATGGCCGCCAGCGCATGCCAGTGGTAGTATGTTGCCTGATGGTGAAATGTTTACCAGGGCGTATACTTAAAAGATATATGCAATTTAAAGAGAGTCGGTAATGCTAAACGTAATACTCGTGCTTATTTCAGCCGGCGTATTGCTGTTGATGTTTCAGCCTCGCTTAACCCAAAGCAGATTCTGGCAGGCAACGCTTACGCCACTCTCCTCGATAATCGGCAGTGGCTTTCTGATCATCGCGCCGTTACTCGCAAGTATCGTGGGTATTTATTCTCCGCTGGCAGTCACGGCCATCGTTGTACTGGCCTATGCTATCGGCAGCGTCATCAGGTTTAACATTATTCATGCAGAGCCGCTGATTCATGACCACAAAGCCCATCCTGTAATATATAAAATCGATCTCATCGCTAACGCAGCGTTATCATTCGCCTATGTGACGGCTGTGGCATTCTATCTATCACTGCTATCATCGTTTCTGCTGACGTACATGGGTTTCAGTGAATCACCCAATCTGGAAAGGCTTCTTACAACTATTATCATCATTTTTATCGCCACCACAGGTTATTTTCGTGGACTGGGTGGACTCGAGAAGCTGGAAGCCTATTCAATGTCATTACAGTTATCAATTGTTGCTGCGCTTTTAATCGGGATAGTTGTTTATGACTACAACTTCGTCCAGTCGGGTGAAGAGCTGATATTTGAGGTCAAGGGCAGGGACTGGTTTACCAAGATATGTATTCTTTCCGGCATCCTGCTAGTCGTCCAGGGCTTTGAAACATCACGCTTTCTGGGTGAAAAATATAATGCCAGGATTCGCGTGCAATCCATGCGTCGAGCCCAACTGATTTCTGGCGCGCTTTACTTCGTTTCTGTAATCGCCTTGCTGCCAATCGTGCAAACACTCGATCTTGAAAATATTCAGATCGCTAAGATCGTTGCTGCCACTGGCCTGGCAGCTGCCGTCTTGCCACTGATGCTGATCGTTGCTGCAATCATGAGCCAGTTCAGTGCTGCCGTAGCCGATACAGTTGGTGCCGGGTGCCTGGCGAGTGAAAGTAGTAGTGGAAAACTATCGACTAACAAGGGTTATCTTTTAGTATCGTTTCTGGCAATCGTACTGGTCTGGACTGCAGACCTGCTGGAAATCATTTCCGTTGCATCGCGAGCATTTGCGCTTTATTACCTGCTGCAGTGTGTTGTTGCGATTATTGCCAGCCACCATCATTATATTCAATCAAAGCGTATCGCTTATTTCACACAATTCGCAACATTGGCAGGCATTCTGACATTTATCGTGGTGTTCGCTATGCCTGCAAAATAGGTACTGGTGCTGATCTGAGGCAATCTGGTAACCTGATGCACAATTAATGGAGAGAAGATATGAAGATTCTGGTCTGTGTTGATCTTTCTGAGTCCTCAGAAATTATTGTGGACAAGACCGAGGAGCTTGCCAAATCACTGTCTGCGCAGGTATGGCTTCTGCATAATGCGCAGCCGCCGCCTGATCATGTTGAATTTACTGTAGATCCAGTGGCAGCACGGGAAGCTCTGGCAAAAAAATTCCATGCTGAACACCGTCAGATCCAGGATTATGCAGAGAGATTGCGTACCGCAGGTATAGATGCCACAGCGCTGCTTGTGCATGGCAAAACTGTGAAGGCGATTCTGCAGGAAGCCTCAGATGTTGGTGCAGATATGATTGTTGTAGGCTCCCATGGTAAAGGCAAGATGTATCAGCTATTACTGGGGAGCGTAAGTAAAGGCGTCTTGCAGAAGTCGAGCCTGCCGGTCCTCGTTATTCCAACCCATAATCGTAAATGAGCCTAATTAAATTTTGAATAATGCTTTTGCATTTGCTGTGGTTTGTTCTGCAATCTCTTCTTTGGTCTCATCACGTAGATCGACCAGCGCATCGAGAACATTTACTATATAAGCGGGTTCATTGCGCTGATTGACGTGTTCTGCATCAGGCTGGTCGGGTGCATCGGTTTCGAGCAACATTGACTGAAGCGGGATGTCGCTTGCTGTAGCACGAAGTTTTCTTGCTTTGTCATATGTGATCTGGCCGCCGATACTGATATAGAAACCTAGATCGATTAATTGCAGTGCCTGTTCATAGCTTCCCGAGTAACTGTGGACCATACCTCGAATGCTGTTAAATTTGCTCACTGTCTGGATAACATCTTCGGTTGCCTTTACGGAATGAATAACAACAGGCAGATCGCAGTCTGTTGCGATTCGAAGCTGAGCTTCAAAAAAATGTAGTTGTTTTTGTTTAGGTGGCTGGCCCTTGCGGTAATCGAGCCCGCATTCACCAATAGCGACACTTTCATGACTATCGAGCCAGTTAGAAAGCGTATCAATGTCCTGGTCAGAGTGCTTTTCTGTCAAGTAGGGATGAAGGCCGTAGCAGGCATGAAGCCGGCTATCCTGGCTACATAAAGCATGGATACGAGGCCAGTTTTCGGCTGATACGCCCGGTACTACAATCTTTTCAATCCCGGCTTCGCTGGCGCGTGACATGACAGCTGAGCGGTCTGTGTCGAACGCCTCGAAATCCAGGTGACAATGTGCATCGATGATTTCCATAATGATTCCAGCCAAGAAGCTAATGAGCTTTATTGCAACACACTGATATTTCAGGTTATTAGTCTATACTCGGAGTATGAAAAAACTGCTCCAGGCAGCTGTGGATGTTAACAAACCTGAATCATAATCTCAGAGTATTACACTATAACAATGCAACCCCAGACAGAGAAAAAAATAAGCACTATCTTTTTGAAAAAAGGCATGTATGTATCAAATCTTGATCGTCCATGGCTTGATACACCTTTCCTGATTCAAGGTTTTTTCGTTAAGGATGATGAGGAAATCACATTACTGAAGAAGTACTGTGATCATGTGTATATAGATACGGACAAGGGAATTGGTTCAGGTCATTATGTGCATGAAGAGCCCAAGTATAAAACCAACGACAGGCTCGAACATAATATTCTGCATAATATCAAGCAGGTAGAATATCCTGACAAGAAGACTTCTTCTGAAGAGCTTCCTGTTGCCAGAATGGCGATTGATGAAGCTTCTGATCGCGTTGTTTCGATTATGGAAGCAGTTAAATCGGGTAAGCAGCTCAAGATAGAAGATGCAAAAAGCGTCATTGAGCCGATACTTGAAAGTATTATTCGAAACACGGAAGCGCTAATGTGGTTGACACAAATGCGTCAGAAGGACGCATATACGTATGCGCATTCGGTAGATAATTGTGCACTAGCGATTGCATTTGGCAAACACCTGGGATTGCCGAAAGAAGACCTTCGTACACTAGCGATGGGACTGTTGCTGATGGATATTGGCAAGATGAAGATCCCTGACGCCATTCTCTATAAAGAGGAAGCGCTGACTGAAAATGAATTCAGGCTGGTCAGAAGTCATGTCGCACATAGCGTAGATATTCTTTCCAAAACCGAAGGTGTCAGCGTAGATATCATCAATATTGCGCTAACGCATCATGAGCGATTCGATGGCAGTGGCTATCCGAGTGCGTTGGTTGGTACGCAGACGCCAGTCTATGGCCGCATGGCTGCGATTATCGATTGTTATGACGCAATGACAAGCAAACGACCATATGGCGAGCCGGTGTCTGCATATACGGCACTACAAGAGATATACAACTGGCGTAGTAAATATTTTCAGGAAGAACTGGTTGAACAGTTTTTACAGTGTCTGGGTGTTTTTCCAACGGGGTCGCTTGTTGAAATGCATTCCGGGGAGGTTGGTATTGTCATGGCTCAGAATAAAACTCGCCGGATGAGCCCCAAGGTAATGCTCCTGCTTGATAAGAAAAAGAAAAAATTATCAGAATATATCAGTGTCGATTTGATGAATCCCGAGGAAGGGGAAGAAGAGTTGACCATTTTGCGTGGCCTGGACCCTGGTGCGTATGGTATAGATCCTGCCGAGTTTTACCTCTAGTACATATTTACTCACCGAGCTGGGTATTCGTGTATGCATCATAGGGATCAGTTTTTTAGTAAAGTCGAAAGGCTGCTGGATGCTTCTCGCAAGGATGAGAACGTGCTCGCCTATCTGGTTATCAAACTAAAAAAATTCAAGGATATCAATACGACTTACAGTATTGAGACTGGCGACAAGCTAATCAATAAACTCGAAGAGCAGTTAAACAGCGCTTTAAGGCCGACGGACGTATTATCGCGTACCGGTGATAGTGAGTTCGGATTGATTTTACCCGCGTTGAATAATGCATCACATGCCTTGTTAGCAGCCAACAAGTTAATCAATGTCTGTACCAAACCTATTGCTGTTGATTCGGTGAGCATTGAGCCGGTGTTAGTAATTGGTGTATCGATTGCTAATTACGGTATGTCTCATAATGAACTGATTCAGAACTCGACACTGGCATTAATGGAGGCTGAAAGTGCTAATGAGAGCTACCGGCTTTATGAGCCTGAACTGGACAGGTCGTTGCCACCTAAACTTATTCTCGAAAACGAAATGCATTACGCATATGGGCATGATGAGTTTGATCTTCATTATCAGCCAAAAATTGATTTAAAAAGCCAGTCAGTTGTTGGTGCAGAAGCTTTGATTCGTTGGCATAGTTCAAAGTACGGTTTTGTGAATACACAGTATTTTGTTGATATGCTGGAAGAAAGTAATATGCTGATGTCGGTAACCAAGTGGGTATTAAACAAGGCGTTGCGTAAATGCGAGGATTTTCGAAGCGTATCAGAAGATTTTTCTATCGCAGTGAACCTGTCACCTACGCTACTTACGAATAACGACATAGTTGATGTCGTGGTTGGTGCTGTCAATATCTGGGGTGTTGATCCGAAACACCTGGTACTTGAGGTAACAGAAGGTGCCATGATGACTAATCCGGAAGTCAGCCTCAATATCTTGCAGCAACTCGAGTCGCATGGTCTGGGAGTATCGATTGATGACTTTGGTACGGGCTATTCGTCTTTATCATATTTAAAGCATCTGCCTGCGCAGGAATTGAAGATCGACAGGTCATTTGTAATGAACATGCTGGAAGATGAGAAGAACAAGAGTATTGTAAAGGCAGCAATTGATCTTGCTCATAACCTTGGCTTGTCTGTTGTTGCGGAAGGTATCGAGTCTGAAGAAGTACTGCAATCTCTTGTAAGCATAGGCTGTGATTTCGGCCAGGGCTATCATATTGCGAAGCCGATGCCGGAAGATAATTTCAAACAGTGGTTACTTGATTCGCCAATGGTGAAGCACAAAACGGCATAAGCTGTATTCAGGGAAATAAAAGCATGAAATAAAAAAGGCCGGACAAGTCCGGCCTTTTTTATGACTAAAGAAGCTGCTTATTTAACGAGATTTCTTTGCCTTCTCGATCATGTCGTGAATGATCGGAGTCAGGATCAACTCCATGGCCATACCCATCTTGCCGCCGGGAACAACAATAGTGTTACGGCGAGACATGAAAGAATGTGGAATCATGTCGAGCAGGAGCTGGAAGTCAGTGTTGAACTTCCTCGGATCCTTGAAGCGGATAACGATGAAGCTTTCATCAGGCGTTGGGATGTCACGTGCAATGAACGGGTTAGATGTGTCTACCGTTGCGATACGCTGGAAGTTGATATCGGTGCGTGAGAACTGTGGTGTAATGTAGTGAACATAGTCATGCATACGACGCAGGATGGTATCAACAATGACTGCTTCAGAGTAACCACGCTCGGCACTGTCGCGGTGGATTTTCTGGATCCACTCGAGGTTCACACTTGGAACCACACCGACCAGCAGGTCAACATGTGCAGAAACGTCAATATCGTCATCGGCAACGCCACCGTGCAGACCTTCGTAGAACATCAGGTCAGTACCTGACTGGATATCTTCCCATGGAGTGAACTGGCCAGGTGACAGACCTTCATAAGGTTCAGCTTCTTCGTCACTATGCAGGTAAAGGCGTTTTTGACCACCGCCGGTTTCACCATAAGTCTTGAACAGTTCTTCGAGCTTGTCGAATAAATTAGCCTCAGGACCGAAGTGACTGAAGGTGTTGTCACCTTCAGATTCGGCAGCAGTCATGGCTTCTTTCATTGCAGCGCGGTCATAGCGGTGGAAGCTGTCACCTTCGATGATTACAGGTGTGATGTTTTCACGAATAAATATTTGCTCGAATGCATGTTTAACAGTCGAGGTACCAGCACCGGATGATCCGGTTACCGCTACGATAGGGTGTTTATGGGACATAGGGTTCTCCTAAAGAATCAAGCTGGGCCGCTCGAGCCCCTGGCCTGGTTATTATGTGAAGGCCGCTTCAAAAAAGGCGCTATTGTAATTGTTTTCGCAGGTTTATGCAGCCATATCGATTGGGCTAATTCGAAGTAAGAAGCAATATCAAGTATTTGTGTCTGATTTACAGTAAAAAATATGCCGAATCCGGCATTCTTTACTGATTTTGATGGGGATTATTAATGTATATGGTATATGTTATATTCGTGCGCAATTTTTGTGCATTATGCTGTTTGGTGCGCGATTTGTAGCTTAATTTCCCTGAAATAGGTTCAATATGTACGATATCAAAGGATTAATTACTAATCCGTTGCGTTTGCTGCCATTTATGGCATGGATCGGTAAATGCAAGGATCCGAAGGTGCTATCAGCGGATCTAATTGCAGGCATTACCGTAGCACTGGTACTGGTTCCACAGTCCATGGCGTATGCGCAGCTGGCAGGTCTGCCGCCTTACTATGGTCTCTACGCATCATTCCTGCCGGGTATCGTCGCTGCGCTGTTCGGCTCTTCCCGCCAGCTCGCCACGGGTCCGGTGGCTGTCGTGTCATTGATGACCGCTGCCGCGCTGGAGCCGCTTGCACTAACACCAGAGCTGTATGTGGCCTATGCAATTGTGCTCGCATTGATGGTTGGTATCTTCCAGTTGATGCTGGGTGTGCTCCGACTGGGTGTGCTCGTCGACTTCCTCTCCCATCCGGTAGTGATCGGCTTCACTAATGCTGCGGCAATCATCATCGCGACTTCGCAGCTGAGCAAGATTTTTGGCGTGGTCGTGGAAAAGGGTGAACACCATTACGATACGATCTGGCGTGTCATTGTAGCTGCCACCTCCGAAACTCACATGCTGACACTGGGTATGGGATTGCTGGCGATCGCGATCATGGCCACCATGAAAAAGTTCACCCCGAAGCTACCAAACGTCCTGGTTGCTGTGGTGATCACAACCATCCTGTCTGCTGCCATGGGTTTTGAAGAGCAGGGTGGCAAGGTGGTCGGTGTGGTCCCTGCGGGTGTCACCATGCCTTCAGTTCCGGGAGGGCTGAGCTGGGACATCCTGGTTCAGCTGGTTACGACTGCGGTCATTATCTCGATCATTGGTTTCATGGAAGCGATTTCTATCGCCAAGGCCATGGCGGCTCGTACGCGTCAGCGCCTTGATCCAAACCAGGAATTAATTGGCCAGGGCTTCTCCAACATCGTCTCCGGCCTGTTCCAGGGGTATGCCGTTTCCGGTTCATTCTCACGCTCTGCAGTTAACATCAACGCGGGTGCAATCACCGGTTTTTCCGCCGTGGTTACCGGCCTTGCCGTGGGTGCAACCTTGATGTTTTTGACGCCATTACTGTATCACCTGCCACAGGCAACACTGGCTGCCGTGATAATGATGGCGGTTATTAACCTGGTCAAGATCGAACCGATCATCTATGCGTGGCGCGTACAACCGCATGACGGTATTGTGGCCGCTGTTACCTTCATCCTGACGCTGATCGTGGCACCACACCTCGAGACCGGCATTGTGACCGGTGTACTGTTGTCTCTCGGTCTGTTCCTGTTCCGCAGCATGCGGCCACGTATTTCCATCCTCTCACGTGACCCTGATGGTACATTGCGTGATGCTGAAGTCAGGAAACTCGCAACCTGTGACAATATTTCGTTAATCCGTTTTGATGGTCGCCTGTTCTTTGCGAACACTGGATACTTCAATGACACAATTCTGGATCGTGTGGCCAAAAAACCTGATTTGAAGTTTGTGATCATTGATGCTGAAGGTATTAATGAGATCGATGCGACGGGTGAAGAGATGCTGCACGAGCTTGAAAGACGCTTGCAATCACTGGGTATCGAGTTGCTGTTCGCGCGTGCGAAGAAACAGATCATGGATATCCTCAAGCGTACTGGCTTTGTTGAGCATGTAGGTAAAGAGCGTTTCTTCCGCTTGCGTACACATGCATTTGAGTATGCCTGGGCGAAACTGGGCGACGATCATGCAGATACCTGTCCACTCAAGGTAGCCAGGCCGCTGAGTGACGAAGAGCTTGTTGAGCTGAAAGAGGCTGAAGCCAGCGTTGAAGCCGAGATTGCAGAAACCGCACCTGAACCGGGCGAAGACCGTTCGGGTACAGATGAAAAATAACGATGCTCGACATAAGTATAAAACAAGGCGCCTTTGGCGCCTTTTTTATTTATCGTGCACTTACGCAGAATCAGGCTGGTTACCGGTCTTTTCATATACCAGGTCCCACACGCCATGCCCGAGTTTGCGACCACGGTGTTCGAACTTGGTTGGAGGTCGATCAGTGTCGCCGGCGTAGTTTCCTTTGCCTGCCGTGTTGTCGAAGCCTTGCGCCTGCTCCATCACAGCCATCATATGCTCAGCATAATTTTCCCAGTCTGTGGCCAGGTGAAAAAGACCACCTGTTTTCAGTTTTGTACAGATCATTTGAACAAATGCCGGTTGCACAATGCGGCGTTTATGGTGGCGTTTTTTATGCCAGGGATCAGGAAAGAACAGCTGAACACAATCGAGGCTGTTATCAGCTATCTGGTGCTGGAGGACTTCTACAGCGTCGTGATTGATCACGCGTAAATTATGTAATCCGGTATCGTGGGCGCGCTTGATAAGGTGTCCAACACCAGGACGATGCACTTCGATGCCAAGATAATTATTTTCTGGATGACGTTCGGCCTGCTGCAACAAAGACTCGCCGTTACCAAATCCGATTTCCAGCGTTACCGGTGCCTGCTGTTCAAAACATTGGTCGAAGTTGAGTGCTTCGGCTGTGTAATTGATGCCGTAATCTGACCAGAGCGTATCCAGCGCCTGCTGCTGGCCACGGGTGAGGCGACCCTGTCGCAACACGTAGCTCTTAATCGTACGACGACCCTGGTTCATCAACTCACACAGGCATTATCTGCTTGTTACTGCCTGTGAAGAAAAGCGTTTAGAAAAACAGGCCATCAATCGGGGATGACGCCGAGGCAAAACGCTTCCTCGGCATGCGACCAGCCAGAAAGGCTTCACGGCCAGCTTCGGTCGCTTTTTTCATCGCGGATGCCATCAACACCGGATTCTGCGCTGCAGCGATAGCGGTATTCATTAATATGCCGTCACAGCCAAGTTCCATTGCTATGGCTGCATCGGAGGCCGTGCCTACACCGGCATCAACCAGTATGGGGACGTTGGCATTTTCAACGATAGTCAGGATATTGTAAGGATTGCGGATACCGAGTCCGGATCCAATAGGCGCAGCCAGGGGCATAACAGCCGCACAACCAATGTCTTCAAGCCTTTTGGCGATCAGCGGATCGTCATTGGTATAGACCATGACATCGAATCCATCTTTGACAAGAATTTCGGCTGCTTCCATGGTGGCAGTGACATCCGGGAACAGGGTTTTCTCATCGCCCAGTACCTCGAGCTTGACCAGTTTATGACCGTCGAGCAGTTCCCTCGCGAGTCGGCAGGTGCGGATGGCGTCTTCAGCTGTGTAGCAGCCCGCGGTATTGGGCAGCAGCGTGTACTTGTCGACAGGAATAACATCGAGCAGATTGGGCTCATCCGGGTTTTGTCCGATATTGGTGCGGCGGATGGCGACCGTAATAATTTCAGCGCCACTGGCCTCGATCGCGAGGCGCGTTTCTTCATTATCTTTGTACTTCCCGGTGCCAACCAGCAGGCGAGAGTTGTAGCTCTGTCCGGCGATAACCAGGGGCTGATCGTTTTCCAGGGAAAGGGATTCTGCAGGTGTAGCCATAGTACTTATATTTCTGTGTTGAATTAGAGAGTGTGCTTTGAAAAGTGATCCGTCGTTGTTTGCTAACCACCACCGATAGCGTTCACGATTTCCACCTGGTCGTTGTCACTGAGTACAAAGCTGCCGTATTCGCTACGGGGCACAATATCACGGTTTACCTCGACCGCTATTCGCTTGCCTTGCAAATCAAGCGCTTCCAGTAACTGTGCGAGGTTTGAGTTAGCTTCAATCGTCCGGTTTTCGCCATTCACACTAATGTTCATAGGCTGTGAATTTTACACGATATGAGCAACATTTCGTCGATTGCCATGCATACATAGGTGGCTGAATTTAATGGAAAGTAAGACAGGAGGTGATTTTTAGCGGACATAATGACAGGAAAAAACAAATGCGTGTGCTATAAGTAGGGTTATTAGACTAAAATTTTTATATTTTTTATATATTTACATGAATCAGGGTGTTGTACTTCCAATGAGTGTTTTGCGCTTGCTTACATGCCTGGCCATACTAATAACGAGCAGCCAGGCGATTTCAAAAAGTGATAATCCGTTCAATAAAGCTGTCATTGTGGCTGCCGGCAGCGATGTGCAGTGGCAGTACGGTGACCAGACTGCGACCAAGTCCGTGAAAGCGAAAGACGGTAGCTGGTACCATCTTTTTTATGACGGTTTGAAGTTGCGCCTGCGCGTAACTACTTCAGCTGAGGACTCATTGGCAGGCGCCAGGGAATTTAATGATTTTGCGGTCAAGGATATCAAGGTCGATGGCAAGCGCATGAAAGTGTTTCAATGGTGTTTGAACAACCAGGAAAAACACAGCCGCTTTTTGCAACAAGGCCTGACAGTGAATAAAGACATATGTCAGAACATGGGCGAGCAAGGCACTTACGTCATGCGCCTGACCAGGGATTCAATGACATCACTGGAACAGGGCAAGTCCTTGCTGTTCGAACTCAAGCCATACAGAACAGCCGTTCATGTGAAGTTCGATATTTCGGACTTCAATGACGCAAACAAGGAGTTCAAGAAACAGATTGATGCAGTGATGGCTGCCGCCGCAGCAGAAGAAGCTGCGAAAAAGGAAGCTACAGCAGCGGCATCAGCAGCAGCTGCCACAGTAGTACCTGTCGCAGTTACGCCAGTGGTCAAGAAAAAGTGTAAAGCAGAGCCGCCAAAAGGATACGCAAGCTTGAAGGCCATCGAGTATGATTGTGACGATGCGGCTGCTAAAAGCGAAGCTAATGCAAAAATAGATAAACAGGTTGCCAGCATCAATGAACAGCGCAAAAAGGCTGCAGCTGAAGCAGAACGTAAGCGTAAAGAGGCGGAAGCAGCTCGCCTGGCCAGGGAAGAGGCCTTGAAGAGAGAGCAGGAAGCACTGGCAGCCAGTGCTGCAATACAGGCTGAGCTATCGTCTGATATCACCAATAAAATGCTGGCGGTGTGCAAGAAGCAATGGGCTGAAGGAAACAGTCGCTGTTACTGTGAAAAGTACATCGAGTTTGCGCCATCGCATATCAAGCCGAATCCAGACTGTAATTAAACTCACTAAGACAAGTGCCCGGCTAATCAGTAATGATTAGTCGGGCTTTTTTTTGTAATTACTTCCGTGATCCGTTGCTCGATGTATGAATAAAACGGGTTCGATCTTAACCTTAACAGGCTGCCAGCCGGCATGGTAAGTACGCCTTGTTCGCCACGCACGCTCAGGTTCCCCAGCGTGGCTATATCCCGCCCTTCATTGTTCCTGAAGTTATAACCATAAACTGGATCATGCGGAGGAAAAGGTAGTGAAGTGTGGGATAAGGAATAAATATCCTGAGGCCATGCGAGTGGAAGTGGCCTGCGCGTGAAATCAGAATCATCAGGCGACCAGGTTAGTTCGGTGACACCAGGTGTGTTTTCATTATGATTTGTGATCAATGTGAGTTGAAACTTGCTGGCTGACAGTCTGCGCAAGGCCTGGATGATGCTGTCAGGGTCGTAGGAGATGATATCTTTGTAGTAACTCATCTGGTTGACGTCGAACAGCACAAGCTCTGAATGATCGTTATCTACTGCCGCATATAGCTTGTCTACCAGGTCAACCGCATTAACCGTAGCATCAACAACCGACTGAAAACTGATAACCGGTGGCAGTTGATTTGCCTTGCCCCGTTTTTTCAGGGTCTCGATATCTGCATATGTCTGATTGATCAGCAGTGCAATTTGGCGTCCTGCATTCTTGGTAAAAGAGTTGTATTTATAAGGATCATATTCGGGTCTTACGTCCAGCCAGCGTGCTTTGGCAAACATCTCGTTGCCACTCAGGATCCTTTGCAGGTTCGCGAATCGTGCCAACTTGCTTACGCCCAGTGCGGGCGAAAGTAAAACCAGCTGGTCAGGCGTTTTGTGGTTGTGCGCTATGGCGTCGAGTGTCAGTTTTACGCCAAGCGCAGCACCCATTGAATAACCGACGTAATAATAAGGCAGGTTGTTATGTTGCTGTCGTATATGGCTATCGACAATGCGTACTGCGGCAAGCCAGTCTTGCCATTCAATGTCATCGAGTCCGGAAGGTAATGTGCCATGGCCGGGCAGGCGAAGTCCATAAGCAATGATGCCCTGGCTGTTGAGATGCTGGGCAATAGTTTTAAGTGAATAAGGTGAGTCGGAAAGTCCGTGTACCAGTAAGGCAACGCCACGTGGTTGTTGTGTATCAAGCTTGTAGCTACGGTTCCAGTCTTGCCCAAGTCGACGTTGCAATTTGTTGCCACCGGCCTGGTAACGTGAGCTTTCCAGTTGTATTGCAGGCTGGATGATAGTTTGATTATAGTGTTCAAGTTCGTTGAACAAAGCTTGTTCCAGTTGCAGATAACTGTCCCAGTCAGAAGCTTGCGCCATGGAAGCATTAAACTCTTGCTTGAGTTTTATAGTATGCCAGGGTTGAAGTTCAGGGTGGCGCAGGCTTAATGCGATGTCTCCGGCGACAAATACAAAAAGCCCGCCAAGAATAAAAACCAGGCTGTATTTAACGAATCTTGTCAGCAGCTTAAGCAAGAGTCAGAATCAGGTAGTTGCAGGTATCTCATTTTGTTCCAGCTGTGTAATGCGAGTGGGGACTGCCAGTCTGGTGTTGCATGATTCAATGATCTCCGATACCCGCAGGTTAATATCTTCGCGGTGCTCCAGGTACTCGATGAAATCAGTTGTTTTGATGTAAACGTAGAGCTCGATTTCCTGTGCATACTCACCAAATTCGAGGAAACGCACGCGCGATGTTTGTTCGTCAATCATTTCGTGTTTCTCTATCAGCTCGCGAATGCCGTTGAGAACATCCTGCATCTGCTTTGCTGTTGTATCCAGCGACAGGCGTAAACGTGTGCGGTAGAGAATCTTGTCACGCTGAGTCAGGTTTTCAATAATATCTGTTGAGAACTTGGCATTAGGAACATGCACCACGGATCGATCGAGTGTACGTAACTGGGTTGCGCGCAGACCTATTTCTTCAACCACGCCCAGGGTGCCGCCAAACTTGCAGAAATCGCCTACGTGTACCGGTTGAGATGAGTAGATCATGACTGACCCAATCAGGTTTTCGAGTGAACGCTGTGCAGCAAAGGCAACCGCAACACCACCGACGCCGAGCCCCGCCATCAGCGTTGTGACCTCGTAACCCATGTTGTCCAGCCAGGTGATTCCACCAATGATTATCAGCGTAATTCGAATAGCGGTTCTGGCGGGCCTGAGTAACACCGTGGCGTCTGCCTGGCCGTTTTTCGCCATGCGCTCCGCAATATTTGCCATGATGATATCGACGACTGCGATCAGGATCCAGACTACAGCAACTATCAGAAAGGTTTGGGCTTTAAACAGAGCCTGGGCTTCTAAAGAAGGTGCTATCAGTTCAAATGTGGCGCGAAAAAATATTACTGTGAACAAAAACCGTAATGGCCCGGTGGCAAATTTTGCTGCGCGTTCCTCGCGAGCCTTGCTATAGAACTTGGTCAGCTTAGCTAGCAGCCAGGTAATGACAAAAGATAATAGATAACCCGTACCAAGCAGCAAAAACATCATTACCCATTGCCATAATTCAAGTCCTACGATTACATAAGAAGGGAACATTAATGACAGCTTGTCACCAACAGGACCGTAACCGAATTCTTTATCCAGGGCCGGTATCTGGGATACGGTCGCGTTTGACAGTTTCCAGATAAACACGCCATCTCCACGAGGCACGCGTTGCATCAGAATATCGACTGGGCCCTCATTGGTTTTAACGGTGGTAACACGATCGCGGTAACTGGGGAGCCCATCATTCAGGTCGCCTTCAGGCTCATCGCTGATGGCCTCATAATCGATGATCATGGTTCTTAACGCAACGATGTACAGCTTGCGCGCGAGTTCGGCACCAGACTCTTCATCAATTGTGAAAGGCAGGTTACGCAGATCCATATAGTTAACTGCAGCTTCAAAATCCCTTTCGATCAGTGTCCTGGCAAAATGCAGCACACTGGATCGTGGTGTTGAGCGCCCATAATCATCGTGCGGGCCTTTTGCCGGTGTCGCATCAATTAGTTCTACAGCCTTTTCAGCATCCTTTGTTTCGACAAGTTCCTTGATCGTGGGAGCATCTTCTGCGGAGAAAAGTGTTGTTGGTAGTATCAACAACATAGCGAGTATATAACGGGTGAAATGAGCCATTTTCATTTTGCGGTGTCTCAACTAGTACAAACCGGATGATTATAATGTGAGGTTATTTTATGTATGCAGTCATGTATAGTGTTAATTTTGTATCTTCCCGGTTCAAATCAACAGCTCTGGTGAGCGTAAGTGAGAAATTCTCTTGTCTGAAGTAATAATCATTGGCGGCGGCATCATCGGTATGCTCACAGCGCGTGAGTTGCATCATGCGGGTATTGATGTGCTTGTAATCGAGCGCGGGCCCCTGGGTGGCGAATCTTCCTGGGCAGGCGGCGGTATTATTTCACCGCTATATCCCTGGCGCTATGAGGATTCGGTGAACCAGCTCGCCGAGATGAGTAAAACCATCTACCCCGGCCTGGCGCAACAATTACAGGAAGAAAGCGGTATCGATACCGAGTTGATCACCAGTGGTTTGCTGTTCGTTGACAGGGATGAGACTGATCAGGCAATAGAGTGGGCAAAGCAGTGGTCGGTGAACCTGGAAGTCGTAACGGGTAGAGAGCAGATACGCGAGATTGAACCACAGACCAGTGAGTCTATTGATGCCGGCCTGTGGCTACCAGAGATCATGCAGATCAGAAATCCAAGGCTGATCAAAGCCATGAAGGGCAGCATGAATGCGCTGGGTATCAAGTATCTGGAACACTCGCCAGTTGAAGGCCTGATCGTCGAATCAAACAAGGTGTCTGGCGTGTTAACCGAATCGGGTCCGATTAATGCAGATCAAGTGATTACGGCCAGTGGCGCATGGACGGCCAATATTGTGAGTCAGGTTGGAAATGTTGGAGTCGAGCCGGTAAAAGGGCAGATGATTATGTTTCATGGCCAGCCCGGGCTGGTTAAGCGCATGGTGCTTTCAGCTGGCCATTATATTATCCCGCGGCAGGATGGACGTGTGCTCGCCGGCAGTACCCTTGAAAAAACCGGTTTCGACAAGGCAGTGTCAGAAGCAGCCCTTGAAGAACTCAAACAGGACGCGATCAATATTATTCCAGCACTTGCGGATATGGAGATTGAGCGTCATTGGGCAGGATTACGGCCGGGAACCCAGAAGGGTATACCTTATATATGCAAACACCCGAAAGTTGAAGGGCTGTACATCCATGCCGGTCACTATCGTAATGGTGTGGTTCTTGGTGCGGCATCGGCGAAGTTGATGGCAGAAATCGTGCTGGACAAACCAGTTTCGCTGGAGCCTGCGCCTTATGCATGCAATGCCGAGCATTGACTGGATATTTTGAGGGCTGCCTGCTTCCAGATACTATTTCTTTGTTTCTGCCAGATGCACTGCACAGGCGATGCAGGGATCAAAAGTGTGAATCGTGCGTAACAGTTCCAGAGGCTGTTCCTTGTCAAAGATCTTATGTGCTTCCAGAGCCTTCTCCATGGCGCCGCCCTGGCCGTTATCGTCACGCGGGCTGCCATTCCATGTGGTTGGTACCACCGCCTGGTAATTACCAATCTTGCCATTCTCGATAATGATGTAGTGTGAGAGTGCGCCTCGGGGTGCTTCAACCAGGCCCACCCCATGAGCCGAGCAGGGCCAGCTGGCCGGATCCCAGTATTCATCGTTGAAAGTATCAAGATCGCCGGACTCGATGTTCGAGATAAGTCCGTCATACCAGCCACAGAGTGCATCGGAGAATATCCGGGTTTCGAGATTCCTCGCCAGCGTTCTGCCCAGTGTTGAGTACAGCGCAGGCATATCCAGATCCAGGGTTAACAGGGCGTCATCGACAAGGCTCATGGCCTGCTGGTTGCCGCTGGCGATCATCATGTTCAATCGTGCCAGTGGCCCTGTTTCCATGGCTTTTCCATTCCAGCGAGGTGATTTGATCCAGGAATAACTGCCATCCACATCAAACTCTTCATCCCGGTAGCCGTCACCGTCTGCAGATGGGCCGGTATAGTTTGGCGCGGTTTCGCCATCGTACGGGTGCAATGGCGTATCCTTGCCAACTGTGTAGTCGTACCAGGAGTGACTCACGTATTCCTGGATTTGTTCAGGTGCTTCAGGATCAACAGGGTGAATCAAAGCAAGGTCCCGGTTCAGTATTGCACCCTGAGGTATCAGCAAATCGGTTTCACAAGCGGAACCAGCGGCTGGGAAATCACCAAAGGTCATGAAATTACCCAGGCCTTCACCAATGCTTGACCAGTCATTGAGGTCGCCCGCCACTGGACTACTGTCTTTATAGTATTCAGCCAGCAGCATGGTGTCGGGAATAAATAACTGGTCGACCAGATGCTGCATCTGGCTGATTACATTACGTACAGTGGCAAGGCCATCCTGATCGACCGCGGTCAAACCACCGAAAAGTGCATGCTTGCTGGAATTGTTATTGCCACCCCTGCCACGGGCGCTGATTGCACAGGCCATGCCGCCGACCACCATGTTGGGATGTGGATTTCTGCCGCCGAATATGGCGTGCAGTTTCACCACCTGTCGTTGCCAGTCCAGCACTTCAAGATAATGCGCAAAGAACAACAGGTTTGCATGCGGTGGTAAACGGTAAGCGGGATGGCCCCAGTAGGCATGGCCAAAGATACCGAGTTGACCGGATTCAACAAAGGCCTTCAGCTTTTGCTGCACACCGGCAAAATACTCCGTACTGCAATTATCCCAGTCACTCATGGAGCGTTGCAGGGCTGAAGTATCAGCGGCAGAGGCATCGAGTGCCGAAACGATATCCACCCAGTCCATCGCGTGCAGATGGTAGAAGTGCATCACGTGATCGTGTACGTACTGGGCGCCCAGCATGAGGTTGCGAATC
>JARFRD010000187.1 GCA_029287435.1 Gammaproteobacteria bacterium | reverse complement strand
TTACACGAAAATTTACAATCTTGCTTCTGCAGTACCGAGTCAGCTCGATGATCTCAAGGCTGATAGCTATGCAATGGAATTGTATAACGATGAGATTGTGCGTGAAATGATTACGGCAGATTGCGTCTACAGGTCGTATATGCAGAAACAGTATTGGCCGGCCATCAATAAAGTAGCTGATATAAAGAAAGGAGTTTGCCTGGAGCCTTACAAACAATTGTGCACTTCTGCGCGAACTTATTTCACAGCTGAAAAAATAAAAGTGGCAGTCAAGCTCGAGTTGGCGCGAGAGCGGTCGTGGCTAGATGAGTCAGCGTCTCTGGGAGCACGCATTCATAATATTGGACATGACTTCCCTTTAATGAAGCCGCTGCAAGGTGAAAATGCAGCAGTTGAGTACCTGGGGGACTCGGCTGATTCTGTTGTGAACTTGAATGATAAGTTATGGGCGACTCAGCGTAAAAGGGATCCAGCTTAAACTGGTACCGGAGGCCGGACTTGAACCGGCACGCTATTGCTAGCATCGGATTTTGAATCCGACGTGTCTACCAATTCCACCACTCCGGCGTTGTGCGGGGCGTATTGTATAGTTTTCGGGCGCTTGCTGCCAGCAGGGAGATTCTGGCAATAGATTGCCGCGTCGCTGTCGCTTCTCGCAATGACAGATATATGAACGATGACGGGGGTGTGATGTGCTGTGGGAGATCTCTCCCGTTGGTCGAGATGACAGGATTAGTGAGGTCGAGATGACAGGATTAGTGAGGTCGAGATGACAGATGGGTTAGGTGACAGTAACGCTTATGGGAAAACTTTCTTGAACGGTTTTACGATCACGGATTCGTAGACGCCGGCATGGATATAGGGGTCATCATCTGCCCAGGCTTCGGCTTCTTCGAGGTCAGTGAATTCAGCAACAACCAGGCTGCCGGTGAAACCGGCTTCACCGGGATCTTCAGTATCGATGAGCGGGTGAGGGCCGGCGAGAATGAGGCGACCTTCGTCGAGCAGCTTTTGTAACCTTTCTAAATGGGCTGGTCTGGCTGCCAGGCGCTTCTCGAGGCTGTTGTCGATATCGGTGGCGATGATGGCGTATAGCATTAGTTTTGCTCTCCCGTCTGTTCCTGATCTTCTTCCTCTTCCTGGATAAAACGCGCGAGGTAGAAGGCCTGCAATATCACGAAGATGATGGTCAGGCCCATGAGACCGAACAGTTTGAAGTCTACCCAGGTTTCCATGCGAACGGCTGGCTGAGCTTCGAGATCATAGTAAAAGGCGACATAGAGGTTGGCGACGCCACTGATCAGGAAGAAGGCCACCCATGACAGGTTCAGACGTGTCCATACATAGTCGGGCAGGTCGAGCTGGCCGCCCATCATGCGTTCGACCAGGTTCTTCTCGCCGATGAAAATACTCAGAAAGAAACCAAGCGCAAATGCCCAGTTCAGTACAGTGGGTTTCCACTGGATGAAGGCCGGGTCGCCGATCACGATGGTGATGCCGCCGAGTACAGTGATCAATGCCAACGAGAAGATATGCATGCGCTCGATCTTGTGCATCTTGAGCCAGCTATAACCAACCTGGATGAAGCTGGCGACGATGGCGATGCCGGTTGCAATAATCGTTGCGTTGATGTGTTCAGGTCTTTCCGGGTTTATCAGGCTGCCAATGAAGGTGTATTCAATCAGGAATTTAGCCTGGTAGAAGCTGACAAAGAACAGAATAATTGGAAAGAAATCAAACAGTATTTTCATTTTATTAAAGTTAGAACGAACATGAATGCTCGTCCTCGGTTATTCAGGATGCGCCATTATAGTGGTTTCGTGGTGACTAGGATAGAATGCGTCGCTTTTCATCTATCGCGTAACAGCCTCGACAGGCAGCCTTGATTTTTATGAGTCAGTATCTCGAAATCCATCCTGACAATCCACAGATGCGTCTGGTCAAGCAGGCCGTGGAAATAATCGATCGTGGCGGGGTAATCGCTTACCCGACGGATTCGAGTTACGCGCTGGGCTGTCATATCGGGGACAAGAAAGCGCTCGAGCGTTTACGCCGGATTCGCAAGATCGATGAAAAGCATAACCTCACATTAGTGTGCAGTGACTTGTCCGAGATTGCCACATACGCGAAGATCAACAACTCGCATTACCGCATGCTGAAGTCACTGACCCCGGGGCCGTATACCTTCATCCTGAAAGCGACCCACGAAGTACCGCGTCGGTTGATGCACCCGAAGCGCCGTACTATTGGCATTCGCGTGGTCGATCATCCCGTGGTACATGCCATGCTGGAAGAGCTCGGTCAGCCGATCATGAGCACGACGCTGATCCTGCCGGGTGAGGACATGCCGATGACCGAGGCGGACGAGATTCGTGATGCACTGCAGAATGAGCTCGACCTGGTGATCGACAGTGGCCACTGTGGTATCGAGCCGACCACGGTGATAGGTCTCACAGAAGATGCGCCGGTACTGATGCGACTGGGGATGGGGCGAGACCACGGCCTTGATTAAGGGTAGAATCGTCCTCTACTCATGAACAAGAACAACAACCCGCGCAAAGCCATCTAACGCACGTGCCCCAAATTTTCGAAACCATTGCCATCTGGGCTGTACCGGTTCTGTTTGCAATTACACTTCACGAAGCAGCCCATGGCTGGGTGGCGAGTATGCTGGGTGATCAGACTGCACGCAGGATGGGGCGGATTACGATGAATCCTTTGAGACACATCGATCCGTTCGGCACGGTGATCCTGCCGCTGATGATGCTGTTTACCTTCGGCATTGCGTTTGGTGCGGCCAAACCGGTGCCGGTCGATCCACGGAATTTCAAGCAGCCGCAGCTGGACATGGCGCTGGTAGCACTCGCAGGTCCTGCCTCGAATTTCGTCATGGCCTGTTTCTGGGCGGCCATGATTACATTGAGCCTGTACGTGGTACAGGACAAGCAGATAGCTGTGTTAATGTTCAAGCTTGGCCAGGCAGGTGTTGCGGTCAACGTATTATTAATGTCGTTAAACCTGCTGCCGATTCCGCCGCTGGATGGCGGTAAGGTCGTTGCCGGTATAATGCCGCCGGCAATGGCCGCATCGTTCAGCAAGCTGGAACGTTATGGCATCATTATCCTCGTGGTGCTGATTGCGCTGGAGCTGACGACGTCTATGCGGATATTCAGCACCATGATATTCATGCTTGTTAAACCGTTTATGATCATTCTAGAAACCATTTTCAGATTTCAGGGAATCTATTTTTGAATACCGTAACTGCTAGACAGCGCGTCTTATCCGGCATGCGCCCGACCGGCCTGCTGCACCTTGGCCACTATCATGGTGTTTTGAAAAACTGGGTTAACCTCCAGCACGAACACGAGTGCTTTTTCTTCGTGGCCGACTGGCACGCCCTGACCACGCACTATGAAGATCCGCGCATCATTGAACAGAGCGTGTGGGATATGGTGATCGACTGGCTGGCAGCCGGTATCAGCCCGGGCGCGGCCAAGATGTTTATTCAGTCGCGCGTGCCCGAGCATGCCGAGCTGCACACCTTGCTGTCGATGATTACACCGCTGGGCTGGCTCGAACGTGTGCCGACCTACAAGGACCAGCAGGAACAGCTCAAGGAAAAGGATCTCGCGACCTACGGTTTTCTCGGTTACCCGCTGCTGCAGAGTGCGGATATCCTGATTTACAAGGCCGGCTTGGTACCGGTAGGTGAAGACCAGGTGGCGCATGTCGAGCTGACGCGCGAAGTAGCACGCCGCTTCAACCATTTATACGGCCGTGAACCGGGCTTCGAAGACAAGGCCGAGAACGCAGTGAAGAAGATGGGCAAGAAAAATGCGCGCATGTTCAAGGAGCTGCGCAGAAAGTACCAGGAGCAGGGCGATGATGACTCGCTCAGCGTCGCCCAGGCCTTGCTGGATACACAGCAGAATATCTCCATCGGTGACAAGGAGCGCCTGTACGGTTACCTTGAGGGCTCAGGCAGGATAATCCTGCCCGAACCACAGTCGCTGCTGACACCGGCCTCAAAGATGCCGGGGCTGGATGGGCAGAAGATGTCCAAGTCCTACGCAAATACCATCGCGTTACGCGACGATCCCGACGAGATCACGCAGAAACTGCGCACAATGCCGACCGATCCGGCCCGCGTACGCCGTAATGACCCGGGTGATCCGGATAAATGCCCGGTGTGGCAGTTCCACCTGGTGTATTCAGACGATGTTACCCGCGAATGGGTGCAGGAAGGCTGCCGGAACGCGGGTATCGGCTGCGTCGAATGCAAGCAACCGATCATTGATTCTGTGCTCAAAGAGCTGAAACCAATCCAGGAAAGGGCGCGCGAATACGAGAACGACCTGAGCACGGTGAAATCGATCATTGAAGACGGAAATGAAGCCGCAAGAGAGGTTGCACGTGATACACTAGATGACGTACGTAAAGCCATGGGCATAGCCTACTTGTAATGACAGAACCCGTACCGCAAGAGCCGGCAGAAGAATCGGCACAACCACAACAGGGTGAGATGCCTTTTGCACTGGTCTCCGGTGAGCCGCTGACCGTCATCCCCAAAGATCTGTATATTCCGCCCGATGCGCTCGAGGTCATTCTCGATGCATTTGAAGGCCCGCTGGATCTGTTGCTCTACCTGATCAAACGCCAGAACCTGGATATCCTCAATATACCGATCAGCGAAATTACTTCGCAGTACGTGCAGTACATCGAAATGATGCAGACCATGCGTATCGAAGTCGCTGCCGAGTACCTGGTGATGGCCGCAATGTTGGCCGAAATTAAATCCCGCATGCTGTTGCCTCGTCCAACCGAAGAAGAGGACGAGGATGATCCACGTGCAGAACTGGTACGTCGCCTGCAGGAATACGAACGCTTCAAGCAGGCAGCACAGGATATCGACGAACTGCCGCGCATGAATCGCGATACCTATCGGCCTTCGGCAGAGCTGCCCGAATTGCATACCGACCGGCCGATGCCCGAGATTGATCTGCGTGAATTGCTGATGGCATTCAAAGACGCGATGTCGCGTGCCGAAATGTATACACATCACCAGATTCAACGTGAAGCACTTTCAGTGCGCGAACGCATGAGTAAAGTGCTCGACAGAATTACCGCGCACGAATTTACCGATTACACATCGTTGTTCACCATCGAAGAAGGTCGCAGGGGTGTTGTCGTTACACTGCTGGCTATTCTGGAGCTGGTTAAAGAACAACTGATCGATATGGTTCAGTCTGAACCTTATGCACCGCTGCATATCAAGGCAGCTGGTGGCAGTGAGCGCACCGGTGAGAGTGACTCGAATAAAGAGGCCTGATTATGGAACAACAAAAACTAAAAAATATTATCGAAGCCATTCTGTTATCAGCTGAAAAGCCACTCAAGGTTAACCAGATAGAAATATTATTCGCCGGTGATAACGATGCACCAACACGTGATGAGATTCGCAAGGTGCTGGCCGAACTGCAGGAAGATTATAAAACGCGTGGATTTGACCTGATTCAGGTTGCGAGTGGCTACAGAATCCAGGTGAAACAGGATTACTCGCAGTGGGTAGGCCGCCTGTGGGAAGAGAAGCCTGCACGCTATTCACGTGCCTTGCTCGAAACCATCGCACTGATTGCCTATCGTCAGCCGATTACACGCGGCGAAATCGAGGAAGTACGCGGCGTGAGTGTGAGTTCAAATATCATCAAGACACTCATGGAACGTGAGTGGATCAAGGTACTGGGTCATAAAGACGTACCGGGTAAACCTGCGCTGTATGGCACCTCCAAAGAGTTCCTTGATTACTTCAACCTGAAGTCACTCGATGAGTTGCCAACCCTGGCTGAAATCAAGGATCTCGACCAGATTCACCAGGAACTGGATCTTGATGGCAGTAATGCCGAAGCGGCGAATGAAGCAGCCGTTGATGAAGCCGGCTTAGAAGTAGAAGCAGAAACTGTTGATACTGAAACCGGGTTAACCGACGATGTATCTGATGTTGAAACAGAAACTTCTGATGAGCAGGCAGCAGAGTCTTCAGGCGAAATCATTGATGAAGCCGAAGAAGTATCAATGGCAGAAGCTGAAGGCATCGAAACAACTGATACAGAAGCCGAACTGGATATGGACGTAGATGCTTACGACGAAGATGAGCCTGTCCAGTTCGATGAAGACGACTCTGAAACATCCCACGATAAACAGGCTGCAACCAGCTAGCCTTGTCTAAACTTAATACTTCCAACTTCAAACTTGTAACGACATAAGCCATGTCTGAAGAACGCGTACAAAAAGTACTGGCGGGCATGGGCTTTGGTTCGCGCCGTGAAATCGAGCGCTGGATGGAGCAGGGCCGTATCAAGATCAACGGTAAACCTTGCGAGCCGGGTGACAAGGTCAAGAGCGGCGACTGGGTTCATGTAAACGGCAAACGCATCATCGTGCGTCTTGAACAACAGGAGCCAACACGTGTGATCATGTATCACAAACCTGTTGGTCAGGTGTGTACGCGTAAAGACCCGGAAGGCCGCCCAACCGTATTCGAACATTTGCCCAAATCCGGACGTTCACGCTGGATCAGTGTAGGACGACTCGACATCAACACCAGTGGACTCATCCTGTTCACCAACAACGGTGAGCTGGCTAACCGGCTGATGCATCCCTCGAACGAAGTCGAACGTGAATACGTGGTACGTGTGAAAGGCGAAGTCTCGAAGGATATCCTGCGCCAGTTAACCCGTGAAGTTATGCTGGACGATGGGCCGGCGCATTTCGACGATATCGTTGATGGCGGTGGCGAAGGTCAGAACCACTGGTACTACGTAGTGATCAGGGAAGGGCGCAAGCGTGAAGTGCGTCGCCTGTGGGAGCATTTTGGTCTGCAGGTCAGCCGCTTGATGCGTGTGCGTTACGGTAATATTATTTTGCCCAAGAGCTTGCGCAAAGGCCGCAGTAAAGATCTTGAGCCGGCTGATGTGGAACAGCTGTTCGAGTCAGTGAAGCTTGAGTACGATAGTGAGAAAGAGGCCGGGTTAAAAAGAAAATCCTCAACCAAAAAGCGTCGTACGGTTAAAAGCGCTAAAGGCATGACGCAAACGTCATCCCTGTACAAGGGCAAGACCTCTAAACAACGCGGGCCGAAGAAAAAAACATCGAAAAAGGTCGGTAAGCGCGTTAGCAAACGACCAGCTTCGGGCAGAACTCGCACGTCGTAACCGGGTCGAATACCCATATGTTCAATACCACAAACGGAGTCGAGCATGAATACAGTCACCGGTAGAGCAATGCTTACCAGCATTGTTTTATTATTATCCTTACTGTTTATACCGTTGCATACCATGGCAGCGGGTGAAACTGAATTAACACCGGGCCTGGTCAATCCCGGCTATCATGAAAAACCCGACTGGTTCAAAGTCTCTTTTCTTGACCTGTATGAAGATGTCGAAGAGGCCGCTGAAAACGATAAACGTGTAATGGTGTATTTTTTTCAGGATGGCTGCCCATACTGCAAAAAACTGCTAGAAGATAATTTCGGACAACGTGATATCGCCGAAAAAACGCAACAGTACTTCGAGGTCGTACCGATCAATATCTGGGGTGATCGCGAAGTAACAGTTGGCGACAAGACGATGACGGAAAAGGATTTTTCAGCGGCGTTAAAAGTCCAGTACACACCAACGCTGATGTTCTTCAATGAAAACAACAAGGTTGTTTTCCGCGCGAACGGTTATTACCCGCCAGAGAAATTCAACGCAGTGCTTGATTATGTTGGTGAACACAAGGAAGAAGAGCTGGCTTTCAATGATTACTACAGCAGTGTTTCACCAGTAGCCGCGAGCGGCAAGTTGCACACGGACATAGCAACCGTCAAATCAAGCAAAGACCTGTCTGCTGCCTTGAGCAAAGACAAATACCTGCTGGTCATGTTTGAACAACACCAGTGTGTAACCTGCGATGAGCTTCACCTGGATATCCTCAAGCGACCGGAAAGCCGTGACTTGCTCAAGCGCTTCAACATTGCCGTGATCGACATGTGGTCGGAAGACAAGATCACCACGCCCGATGGTAGTCAGCAAAGAATAAGAGACTGGTCGAAAAAGATTGATGTTAAATATGCCCCGAGCCTTGTTTTCTTCAACGCCAAGGGTGAAGAAGTGTTCCGCTCGGATGCCTACCTGAAAGCCTTCCATATCCAGTCTGTGATGGATTATGTGGCCAGCGGTGCTTACCAGGAACAACCCAACTTTCAGCGCTTTGTCGATGCGCGCGCCGATGCTTTGCGTGCACAGGGGATTGAGGTTGATTTGATGAAGTGATGTTTACTGGGGCATCACCAGGTATCTAAGCGTAGGTTTTTTTACCGCAGAGGCGCAAAGGTCGCAGAGGTTTTTTTGTTGCTGCGGCAACGTCATCTTCGTAGCCCGGATGGAATGAAATGGAATCCGGGGGTGTAATACATACCCCGGATTCCGCTTCGCTTCATCCGGGCTACAGTGTTAGATCCTATCGTCATTGCGAGTGAAGCGAAGCAATCTCGTACTTGCGAACAAAATAGATTGCCGCGTCGCTGCCGCTC